>JAYVOV010000303.1:0-6598 GCA_043757735.1 Burkholderiaceae bacterium | reverse complement strand
ATTTTTATGGTCATGTGGATACCCCCTGCTGCAGACCCGCGCCGTCCTCGAGATTGAGTTCAACGCGGGTTGCAATGGGCTCACAATAGTGACCATGCCCCGACAGGTCTGTACGCTGTCACACTCATACGGAGCCTCACCCGAAATCTCGACGGGCAAGAACAACCGGATCAGGGAAGCGGCCCGCGTGGGCTGTTGACGGCCCGCCCGAGCCGGCCCGTCAAGACGCCCAGCACCGTGCCGACCGCCGTCGGCAGGAATACCGGGGCGATCGCCAGTTGGAGTACATGAGCGGAATCGCTCAGTGGTGTCGTGAGGGCCATGCTCGAACTTATAGACGGCCTTCTAAATTCGCCCCATCAGCAGCAAAACGATGATGATGATGACCACTAGGCCCAGCCCGCCGCTCGGGCCATAGCCCCAACTCCTGCTATGAGGCCACATCGGCACCACGCCGACCAACATGAGTATCAAAACGACAATGAGAATGGTACTGAGGCCCATGGCCTGCTCCTTGGAAGTTGGCTTATTCGGAGAATTCAGTGTCGGCCCAAGCGGCTTTCAGTTCGGTGCACTGGCGAACATAGCGATGCGCACAAAGAGCGCGCATGTCTGGGCGCCGAGGCACATTGCCGAGGTGCATCCGCATTCCCGCAGTCCTGCGGTGATCCGTTGGCAAACGCACAGAGTTCTGCGCCACTTTTGTCTAGCCTCCACTCGTCGAGGAGATGAATTTTTTCGTCTCTCGGCAGGCGAACTCAGTCGAGTTCAATGTCGGACAAACAAGCTGGGCGAAAAGGAATTCATATGACGAACAAAGACCAGGTCAAAGGCACACTCAAGACCATCGCTGGCAAAATCCAGGAAGAGACGGGCAAGCTTGTGGGTAGCCCGGAACAGGAAATCAAAGGGCTGGGAAAGCAGGTGGCCGGCCACGTGCAGAAACGAGTGGGCGACATCAAGGAAGCGATCAAAGACAGCGGCAAGCCATCGGCGGGCCTGAACTGGGTCGAAAAGGCCGACGACAAGGCCTGAACCACACGACGAAGACCCGCAGCATCCTGATGGTGACACCGGGGGTGCGCGAGTGCTGCAGCGCCACCGGGTGCTGAACCTGCCGGGCGGCGGGCCGGTGCACTCAGAGGGGTTCGATGCCCTGCGCCAGCAGCTGCCGCCTCAACCGATTCACTTCTTCGATCAGATCTGCGGTCAGCGCGGCCAGTTGCGGGTCTGCGTCGAACATCTTTTCCAATTGCAGGATGCGTCGGGCGCGCACGAGCGCAATGGCGTCGAAACGGCATTCGGCGTCTTGTGCATCGTTGTACAGAACGCCCGCCGCCACGCGGGCGTGAACCCACTGCACTGACACGCCGCAACTCGAGGCCACATCTTCGGCAGTGAAGGCTCGGGCCTCGACCACTTCACCGATCTGAACTGAAGCAACCACAATGTCTTTCATGCTCAGGATCCTTGTGTGCTGCGCGCAGCGCTACGGGGTTCGAACCCAGGAAATGCCTTCGCCATCGCGGCGTAGGCGGCACGTGCTTCGGCGCTGTCGGCCGACGGCAATGCAATCTCCAATTCAAGGTAGAGATTGCCCGCCGCGTGGGCGCCGACGCCCGGAATTCCACGCCCCTTCAGGCGAAGTTTTCGACCGGACTTCCAAGCCCCAGGAAAACTGACCTCAGTTTCACCGGCTGGCGTCGCAATGATCAACTCCGCGCCCAGCATGGCCTCCCATGGTGACAGCGCGACACGTTGAATCACATCGCGGCCGTCGGCGCGCCAGCGCGAATCCGGTTTGAACAGTACCTCGAGCAGCAGGTCGCCCGCTGGCCCGCCCCCGCTGCCGGGGCTGCCGCGACCGGCCAGCCGGATGTGCTGTCCTTCGAACACACCTTTGGGGATGCTGACCTGCAGATCGCGCTCCTCGTTCACGGCCCGACCCTGATCGTCGAGTCGGGCGCTTCGAAGGCTGATCGTGCGCTCGGCGCCCGAGAAGGCGTCGAGAATATCCAACTCGATCTTGGCATGATGATCGCGGCCACGCGCTGGCCCGCGGCCATGCCCGCTGAAGTCGTCGAACGATCCACCCCGCCCCCTCGAGCCCTGCGCGCGCGCCGAACGCCCGAACAATTGCTCGAAAAAATCGCTGTGGGCGCCTCCGCCCTGCGCATCGGAAAACTCGAAGCCCGCATCCCAGTTGGGCGGCGGCTGAAATTCGCGGCCATCCTGTGCGTAGGGCTCGCTTCCCAGCATGTCGTAGGCGGCGCGCTTTTCAGGATCCGACAAGACCTCGTTGGCTTCGTTCAACTCAGCCATGCGCGCGTTCGCATCCGACGCCTTGCTGACATCCGGGTGGTACTTGCGCGCCCCCTTCCGGTAGGCCTTCTTGATCTCGTCGGCTGTGGCCGATTTGGCCACGCCCAGCGTCTTGTAGTAGTCCTTGAATTCCATCTGCTGACTCCTGCGCTGCTTGAATTGCCCGGACTGGTTGAACTCGCGGCACGACGGAACCACCCGCACCAACCTGTAGAGTGTACGCAGTCAACCCCACCCGGAACACCATCATGGCCGCCAAACCCGCGCTTTCGAGCACCAGCAAGATCGACATCAAACAGCTCGCTTCCGACAGTGGCGTGGCTGTCGAGGCTTACGACACCTACGACACCGACGAAGAGACCCTCGCCGCAGCGCACCGTTTTGCAGCTGGCCTCATCAACCGGCTGGCGGTTATCTGCGAGTCGCAATCGGGCGTCAAGATGTTCGACGCTGCGGCGCTTCGTCGAATGGCGGCAGACCTGCTGCCCCGCTGAACGCAGGGCGGCACGACAGCGCCTGTGCGGCGGCAGCGCGACCATCCGCACGGCGGTCGCTTCGACCGACAGCGGTTTGAGCCGGCCGATCAGGCCGAGCGCGCCGCATTGAGCCGCGCGAGACAATGCCTCAGCCGAGCGGGATCGCCAGCAGGTCCAGATGCCCGATCTCGAGTGACACACGCGCCGCGTGAATCTGCTCCCGCCGCAGTGTCAGCCATTCGGCAAAAGCAACCGCTGCCGAAGGCTCTGCCTGCGCTGCGACCGCCGCCGACTCCTGCGCCATCTGAGTCAGCATCTCGGTGTGCTGCGGACCGATCCGCCAGTCGCTACGCGACATGTCGACTTCGTATCGCGAGCCAGCGAGCCGACCGGCCAGATAAGCAGTTGCCGCGCTGCCGAGGGCAGCGCCAAATCCTTTGTCGCCGGCCTGATGCCCCTGAAATGCCTCGAGCACGCGCGCGTCCGTCGGCAGAAAAGGATGCCATTCGCGCCGGCCATCGACAGTCAGTGTCGCCAGCAGCGGGACACGGGCGCCTGTCAGAGCCCCACCGAGCCGATCGAGCCAGTCGCCAGAGACCAGATCGAGGAACGCCGTCGTCGTAACGCCGTCGAAGGCGGCGAAGTCGAGTTGTTCCAGCGAACTCGCCAGATCGAGTCTCTGTGCCCTCGCGGTCCAGGTAGCCGCGCCCGCCTTGACAGCAACGCCGCCGTCCACATCGCGGCAGTGCAAGCCTCGCCCCTCGGCCCAGGTCATGATGGCCTGTTTCTGCGCCATCATGAGCAGGGGATCGTGATCAACCAGAAGCCAGTCTTGGTCGGCGCCGATCAGTGGTGCGAGCATCCGGAAGTTCGACCCCGTACCGGCGGCAAGATCGATGAGGCGCCGGGGCCCCTGACCTGACCGGCGCACTGCCGCGGCAAACCGGCGCCCGAGATCCGCAGCGCGGGCGGCGGCATCGAAGGGCTCGCGCCGGCTCAGCCAATCGGCCGCGAACCCGCTCATGTCACGAGGCTGTCGAATGCGCCCACCCAATGCCGCACCGCCTTGGGCCAATCTGGGAGCGCTGCACCGGCCAGCCGGGCAGCCACTGCGAGGCGCTCGCGCAGGCGCGCATCGCCCAGGAGCTGGCGCAGCGCATTGCGCAGCGCCAGGGCGTCACCCGGCGGCACGAGCAGGGACGCCGAGCGCGGCACCGTGTCGGGAATCGCGCCGGCAAGGGTGGCCACGATCGGCAATCCGTGGACCATTGCTTCGGCATACGCCATCCCGTAACCCTCGTGACAGGACGGCAGCACGAAGACATCCGCCTCCCGATAGGCCCGTGCCAGGTGACCGGCCGGCTGTTCGCCCAGCAGTGAAACCCGCTCGCCAAGACCGTGCGCGGCGATCGCGCCGCGCAACCGGGCGGCGGCCACAGGGTCTCGTTCGAGACTGCCGATGCAGGTCAGCTGCCAGGCATATTCGCGCAGACCAACCAGCGCCTCGATGAGCAGCAGGTGCCCTTTGCGCGGGGTCACGGTGCCCACGCAGAGCAGATGCACGGGCGCTTGCAATGCGCCCGCTGCCGCGGAACTGATCGACCGGGGGCGTGGCGCCCCGGCGCCACCTGCCCAAGCCGGGCGCGACCCGGTACTGCCCGACAATCCGGGGCTGAGAGCAAGGTCCGGTTTCGCGGTGCCCGGTCGGGTCACCAGCACACGATCGGGTGCCACGCCAGCAGCGCGGATAGCCCGGGCGGTGTGTTCACTGGGGCACAGATTGCCGCGCAGCAGTGGCCAGAGCCGCGCCTCCAGCGCCGCGTAGTGCCGAACATCGGCCGCGCCCAGACCAGTCTCGAGCGACAGCGGGTGATGAATAAAACCGACCAGCTGCAGGCGCCGGGTTTCACTCGCCAGACAATCGGCAAACGCCGGCAGCGCCAGCCCGTCGATGACAGCGGCGCCGCCGTTCGGCAGACCCGCCAGTGCTCGCGCCGCCGATGCGCGCGCGACATCGTCGGCGGCGGGGTGGCAGCCGGCCAGTTCGTACACATTCACCGTTCGCCCCAGCGCACGCAGGCCGTCCACCACCTGGCTGTCGAACAGGTAACCACCGGTGAGCTGATCGAGACTTCCTGGAATCAGGAAGGCCAGCGAGTTCAACGCAGCGAACCTTCGAATCCGGCCCAGGCCACAGGCGACTCACGCAAGACGACCCGCATCGAGACCAGCGCCTGCGCGGTGCCGGTGCCGATCGCACCGGCGGCGACCCGCACCTTGATCCGGCGAAAAATTTCGCCGGCCATGAACTCGGTCGTCGTGTTCTTGCCGCTCAGCTCCGGGACCTCGTCCAGGTTCTTGAAATTGAGCCCGCCCAGCACTTCGCGCAGCACCTGCAAGGCCAGACCGATGTCGCAGACCAGTCCGTCGCGATCGAGTTCGGCGCGCCGGAATTCGACCTCGACGCCATAGGTGGCGCCGTGCATCTGCTGGGCCGGACCGAAGATCGCGCCCTTGAAACTGTGCGCGATCATGATGTGGTCGGAAACCGCGAGGCTGTACATGCGCATTTTCTCCAGGATCAGGGATAGGTGACGACATGGCAGAGCGCGCCATCGGGCGTGCTCGCCAGCCGCGAAAGCGTCTCGGGCAAGTTCTCGAACGGGCATTCGCCGCTGAGCAAGGTGTCGAACAGCGGGTCCAGGAGGAGATCGAGAGCCAGGCTCAGGCGGCGCCGATAGCTCCAGCGCGCACGCTGGGCCGTGGCCACGGCACCGACCTGCGAGGAGCGCAGCGTGAGGCGCCGCACGTGAAAGGCTTCGCCCAGAGGCACTGTCACGGCCCGATCGCCATACCAGCTCATCTCCAGCACCGTCGCCTCGAACCCGGCCAGGCGCAGCGCGGTGGCCAGCCCATCCGGATGGCCACTGGCATGAATGACCAGATCCGCGTCGCCCGTCGCCTGCGCTGGTTCGGCGAAAGTGCAGCCGAGGCGGGCAGCGACTGCCGCGCGACGTGGGTCCGGATCGATCAGTTCCACCTGCACCCCGGGCATGCGGGCAACCAGTGCCGACACCAGGCAGCCGACCACCCCGGCGCCCACAACCGCAATCCGATCGCCCACGCGCGGCGCGGCATCCCACAGACCGTTGACGGCGGTCTCCATATTGGCAGCCAGCACGCCGCGCGCGCTGGGGACACCCTCGGGCAGCGCAATGACTGCCTCCAGCGGCACCACATATCGGTCCTGATGAGGATGCAGGCAAAAGACCCGCCGCCCCAGCAAATGCGCCGGGCCAATTTCGACCAGCCCGACCGAGGCATAACCATACTTCACCGGCCCCGGGAAATCGCCTTCCTGAAAAGGGCAGCGCATCGCGGCCCGCTGGCTTGCCGGCACAAGACCCCGAAAGACCAGGCTCTCGGTGCCGCGGCTGATGCCACTGCACAGCGAGCGCACCAAGACCTCGCCGACCTGCGCCGCGCGCAAAGGCGCCGATCGGATTTCACCCCGGCCAGGCTCGACGCTCCAGAAGGCGCGGGCCCGCAAGGCTTCACTCACGAAAGGCACACTCGATCATGATGTCGTCGCCCAGGATGAAGCGTCGGGTTAGCGGTCGCAGGCTGTCACGCAGATCGCCAATCTCGGGCAGCCGGATGCCCGGCCGGCCAGAACCGATGATGACCGACGCCACCGTGATTTGCAGGCGATCGAGCGCGCCTGCCGCGAGAAAGCGCGACACGGTATTGCCGCCGCCTTCGATGAACAGCCACGACAGACCGCGCTGCGCGAGCACCCG
>JAYVOV010000302.1:0-6604 GCA_043757735.1 Burkholderiaceae bacterium | reverse complement strand
TCGATTCGGCCTATCGACAGAAGGCCGACGCCGAGCAGCGCAAGATCGACAACGAGATGCGCGCCGCCGATCAGGCCATGCGCCAGGAATCACACGGCCAGCAGAGAAAAGAATGGCAGCGTGCCGATGAAAAGCGCATGGCGGTCGCCGACGCAGTTTCATCCGAGTCACAGGCCGGCACATCCGTTGGGACGAACTTCGCCGCCGACCGCGGGAACGCCGCATGGCTCGCCCAACAGGCAGGCAACGAAGCGGAAATGACCGGCGGCACCGCGCCTGCCGCCCAATACGCTGCGACCACTGGCAACGAGGCGCGCAAGTTCGCCACCGACGGCCAAGCAGCCAACTTCGCCGCCGAGCGCCAGGGCGACCTGGGCAAGGTCCGTCGCCTGGCCGATGTCGAGTACCGCTTCGGCAACACAGCGGGCGGCATGGACCTAGAGACCAAGTGGAAGGGCCTGGTCAAGGAAGGCTACAAAGAAGGGTTGGACGTTCTTCTCCAGACGGGTGACGCAACCAAGGCGCAAGAACTGTTCGACTCGACGGGCAAGTACAAGATCCCCGGCAAACTGCAAGCGACCCCGGTGATGCGCAAGGGCGCAGACGGTGTCGAGATGCCCGACTACGACATGTCGATCGTGGCCGAGGACGGTTCCGTCCGACCCTTGGGCAGCGCCATCGCCATGCGCTACAGGGCGGACGGCATCGAGAACCACCGATCGATGCTCGCCAACGAAGCCAAGGGCGGGCGCGATGAGCGCACCGTCGGCACGGCAGAGAAGGCGCAGATATCGCAGGCTGCCCTTCAGGCCGCGCAAGGCACGCACCTGGGTGTGCAGGGCGAGGACATGAAGGAGCGTCGCAAGATCGACCAACAGAAAGCCGACAACGACACTCGCAACACCACCAGCATGATTACCGACCGGGCCGCCAGCCGCGCGATCGCCGGTGGCCACCTGTCCCTGGCCCGCGAGAAGTGGAACGACGAGAAGAGCGGCGGCGAACTGGATCGCAAGATGGGAACTTACGAACGAGTTCTCGGACGACAGCTGACCGAAGTCGAAAAACTCGCGATGACCGGTCTCTCCAAGAACGTCAAAGAGACGGACCTGGATAAGACGATCAACGACATCACGGTTGAGTATTTCAAGAGCAAACCGACTGCGCCGGGGCAAGAGGTCGCCACCTTCCGCGAGAGTCTGAAGCGCTCGGTCGCCGGCGCTGGGCCGATGCTCGAGGTCGAAGCCCGGATCAAGTCTCTTCCCCCCGAGCAGCGCGCCGGCGCCGCTGCTGAGGCAGCCACACGGTTTCGGCTCGAACCGCAATGGTTCGTTGATCGTGGGCTGCCGCCACCGCCCAAGACCGCCGCAGCGCAAGCCGTCGCACAACCAGTCGCCCCTGTGGCCGCTCGCTCCGCGGAAATTCCTGCGAACACGCAGGCAGATCCTCGTGCGCAGCAGTACGTCCAGGCGATTGGCGCGATACGCCAGCAGCAGCAGGCGCTGGCGCGTCAGGCCGCAACAGCCACCCCGGATCAACAGGCGGCGCTGTCCCAGCAGATCTCAGACCTCGGCAAGCATATCAACACGACGATTCAGCAGGCCCGCCAGGTCGGCATTTCGGTGGAGTGAGAACCAGTGGCCTATTTTGACGACCTCCCGGCGCAAGACCTTTCGATCTTCAACATCCCTGGTGCAGAAAAAAAGGACAAGTCCGGTTCTTTGCGCAAACTGGCCGACATCGGTGTCGCCGGTGCGCGCGGGGCGGTTACGGGGGTCAAGCTCATCTCGGATGCGTTCGGCGCCGGCAATCCAGTCTCGGACAAACTCGAAGGTGCGACCCAGTACCTGACTGGCCTTGAAAGCCCGGAGCGAACCGCTGAGAAACAGGCGCGCGCGCAGGCAGTCAAGCAAGCCGAGCAGTCGGGTAGCACTTGGGCGGAGATCGCCGCCAACGTGGGCGGGTTCTTCGAGGCGCCCGTGAGCTCCACGGTCGAAGCGCTTGGAACGGCCGTCCCAACGGTCGCAACGGCAATGATTCCCGGAGTCGGGACAGGGGCAGTAGCCGCCCGGCTCGCGGCTGGCGTTGGCATGGGCGCGTTGCAAGGCGCAGGTTCGGTCAAGGGTCAGATCTTCGACGAGGTGAAGAAGAAGTGGATCGAGGCCGGCAATTCGCCCGAAGTCGCCACGCAGAAAGCCGCCGAGGCACAGACCTACTTCGGGCCCAACGCCGCGAACATCGCCGCCGGTGCTGGCCTGGGTGTCGTCGCCGGCAAACTGGGTATTGAGGGAACCGTCGGGCGTGCGCTGGGGCACAAGGCTACGTCTGGCGCCGCTCCGGGCATGCTGATGCGTGGTGCCACCGGTGCGGTGGCCGAGGGCATCCCCGAAGCCGCGCAGGGTGGGCAGGAGCGGTATGCGTCGAACGTGGCACTTCAGCGCGAAGGCTTCGACACGCCGACATTTCAGGGCGTGGCCGGAAATGCCGCGCTCGAAGGAATCACCGGCGCCGCGATGGGCGGTGTGGGCGGGGTTGCACTGCCGCCGCATGCGCCGCCCCCGATCAATCCCCCCAAGGGATTGGCGCCGCCCGCAGGCCCGCTTGAGCGCGCCGCCCAGACCGCCGCAGGTGTGCAGGCCGGCCAGAGCGCCGCTGCTACTGACGCCGGCGTGGACCCCGCACAGCGCCTGTCTGAGTTGAATGCGAGGAGTGCTGGAACCAAGGACACGAAGGTTCCCGGCCCCGATGGCAAGCTGGTGGTGATTCGGGGTATCCCCGGGCAGTTCCTGACAGATGCCGAGAGGCGGGAACGAGAAGCGCTCACCGGGTCGGTGACCGATGCGCAAGTTGCCGCCGCAGGTGCTGCGCCGCCCACCGCACCTGCGTTGACTCCTGCTGCCCTGGCCGCTGGATCGCTCGATGCAATGGATGCTCAGGCGAATGCCGATCTGAAGGCGCAGAAGATATATCGCCCCGAGACTGGCGGCGTTGTATCGAATCCAACGATCGAGATGCCTATCCGCCAGAACGCGATGCCGCCCGCGTTCGAGCCTGATGTCACGCCAGGTGGAATTTGGGAAGCGATCGACGAGACCCAGAGGCGCCAGCAGCAAGACGCCGAGATGTACGCGCCCCGGGAAACGCGCGCGCTCACATTGCGGCGCCCGCCGATGATCGACGAGAACACGATCGACGGCACGGGCCTGTTCCGGGTAATCAACGAAACAGCAGCGCAGAACCCGGAGTTCGCCGGTCACACCGACCTGGCCGGCCGAGCCTTTGCCAAGAACCCGCGCCTGACCCTGGAGGTCTTGCGCGACCCCGCGATCGACCACGAGCAGGAACAGGTCGTTCTGAAAGCAATCACCCGTGGAGGAAACGCCAGTGCCCAGTACGCCAAGCTCGCCCTCGAAGCAACCCAAGCCCGCGAAGCAACCCAAGCCCGCGAAGCAACCCGACCCCAAGCAGATCGAGCACAGTCGCAAACTGGCCGATCGGATGGAGTCGTGCCTCAAGGGCAAGAAGTAAATGCTGCCCAACGTGAACCGATGGTTGGCCAAGATGTCCAGACGGGCGCAACGCAAGTCGAACCGGCCGAGCAAGCCGCGCCGGCTGGAGAGGGTGTCACACAGCAACCGGGAGCGGCCCAGCAACCCGCAGTGAAATTGTCAAGCCAAGATTGGGTCAATCAGGGGAAGAGCCCTGCCGATCTGATCGTTGAGCGGTCCGGCCTGCTCGGGAAAGAGTTGGCTGCGATCATCACGCAAGAGGCGTCCGGAAAGGACTTCGCTCCAAACGACTTGCCAAAGGTCTTAAGGAGATGGGCGGACGAGAACAAGGTTCCGGCGGACGATCTTCGACAAAGCGTGCTCAAGGAGTTGGGGGGCTCGGGACTGAGCGAAGGTCGGGTGCGGCAGATCAAGCGCGCGCTGAGCCCGATCAAAATGGAAATCGAACCGGCTTCGGACAAGACCATCATCGTCCGTGGCGACACCAAGACCCACAAGGACCGTATCAAGGCGGCCGGGGGGCAGTGGAACAGTCCGATGAAGGGTTGGATCTTCCCGAAGGCCAAGGAGGCGCAGGTTCGCTCCGCCCTGGCCGATCTGTTGGGATCGCCGGAACCTGTTGTCGTAGCGAACACGTCAGTTGAAAGCGTTAATTCCAAGCCGGATTCTGAACAGGTTGCGCCGGGCGACAACGATCCCAAAGCCACCGAAGCGGGGCTCAAGATAGTGGAGCGCGAGGGAACGAAGGCGCCAAGCAATCCGGAAAAGCCGACCGTTGCGGCCGACACGGCGAAACCGACTGAAGACCTCGACGCGCTTTTCAATGACGTGCTGGCCGAGGAACTGGCCAAGGATGCCAAGGCCAAGAAGTCCGAACCCGTGACCGCAGAGCGCGGCGCGATCGGCATGAAGATGTCGGCCGGGCAGGTAGTGCTGACCCAGTCCGGGCGCGCAACAACTCCTTTCCCGAAGGTCGACATGACGACGAACGGGAAATCGTCGAACACCGTCGTGCGGGTCGATCGCTGGCTGATTGACAACGCCATCGCCGAGGCGCAGTCGCGCGGCGACGACTTCAACGAGTTGCAATTTCAATCTGCCACCCGATCGAAGCCGACCCAGTCGGACAAGGACGCCGCCGAGGAATACCTGTTTGGGGATTACACCCCGGCGGTACAAAAACCGATCCTGAAGCCCTTGACGGGCGCCGCCACGCGATCGCCTGGCGAGGCGCTGGGCAGTGCAGCCAAGAACACCGCCGCTGGCCTGAGCGCAGCGATTGACGGTCTCGGCGCGCTTTTCGGTGGCAAGGGTCGCCTGGGCTCCGGTCCAACCTTCGACGAGGAAACCTATGCCAAGGCCAAGCCGTTCTTCCTAGAGGCCATCAAGAACCTGAAGGACGCCGGGTCCGACGTGCGCGAAGCCATGCGGGCGATCGTGCGAATGGTGCTGGACAAATTCGGCGCGGACACCGCGCGCAGCATGCAACCGTACGCAGTTCGCTTCATTGCGGACGTTCAATCAGGTAGCATCGACAACAACAACAACACAGGAGGCCGCAATGTTCGAGGTGACGCCGGAAACGATTCGGGAGCGAGCAGCGAAGGTACGGGAGCAGGAGCCGATGGTAAGCAAGGTTCTGGAGCAGCGAATCCTGACGGCGTGGCGCCTGGAAAGCCCGAAGATGTGGGCGCGCCTGGGGCCGGAAGTGGCGAAGGATCTGGCGCTGATCGTGCAGGTGGCGATGTGGGAGGCAAGCGACCGGTACGAGAAGGCCGGAATGCCGCCAACGGACGCGAGAGAGCAAGCGGAAAGGGAGTGGCTGATGATGGAGCCGGAGGACGAGGACGAGTAACCCCGGAAAGCCAGCGCCCCAATTACCATATCGCCGACCCAGACGCACTGATCGGCGGCAGTCCCAAGGTCCGATTCGATCGCAACAAGAAGGCGATCCAAGCCTATCAGGCGATCACGTCCGAGGGGCGACAGCCGGCTCCGGATGAACTCGACGCGATGGCCGCCTACATCGGCTGGGGGTCATTCGGCCAAGACTTGTTCAAGGGCTCATTTGACCGCCCGCAGCCCAAGCAGGGGTGGGAGAAGGAGTCCGATTGGCTGCGCGAGCACCTGGGCAAAGATGATTGGGAAAGTGCCCAGCGTTCGATCATCAACGCGCACTACACCGACCCGATCACGGTCGGCGCCATGTGGGGCATGGTTCGGCAACTCGGGTTTACCGGCGGGCGGGTGCTTGAGCCTTCGATGGGCGTTGGCAACTTCTTCGGCCTGATGCCGCGCGACCTGATGGCGCGCAGCCAGCTCGCCGGGATCGAGATGGAGGCGACAACCGGGGGGATGGCCAAGATCCTCTACCCGGACGCCAACATCCAGATCCAGCCCTATCAGGATAGCCGCACGGCAGACGGGTTTTACGATCTGGTGATTGGCAACTGGCCATTTGCCAAGGACGGGCCGGCCGATCGCCGGTACATGAACCTGTCGCCCTCGCTTCACGACTTCTTCTTCTTGAAAGCGCTGGACCAAACGCGACCCGGCGGCCTGGTGGTGGGGATCACCAGCGCGGGCACGATGGACAAGCAGGGCACGCTCACTCGGGCGGCCTTGGCCGAAAAGGCCGACTTGGTGGCCGCGTTCCGGTTGCCGTCCGGTGCGTTCGAGAAGTACGCGGGCACGTCGGTGGTAACCGACATCATCATCCTGAAACGCCGGGAGACCCCCGGGGATGCACGTTCGTCCGGTTGGCTGAAGACGGTCGAGATTGCGACTCCGTCTGGCCAGCCGATCAAGGTCAACGAGTATTTCAAGGCCAGCCCGGAAAATGTGCTGGGAACTCTGAACTTCGGCCATGGATCGACCTACGGCCGCCCGTCGATGATTGTTGATCGGCCGGCCGACCTCGAGCCGCGCCTGAAGGCACTGCCGGAAACACTGCCGAAGGTCTACGAGCCGCGCTCGACCAAGGGCAAGACGATCCGTTACGTCACGAACAACACGAAAGATCGGCAGCAGGCCGTCACTGTCAAGGATGGGCAACTGTTCCAAGTGCATGGCGACTACTTGGCGCCATTGGCGGA
>JAYVOV010000301.1:0-1817 GCA_043757735.1 Burkholderiaceae bacterium | reverse complement strand
CCATCATCTGAGGCTGGGGTGGGCGATCACTCAATATTTCGACGATTGCCGCCGCCGCCGCCTTGCCATGCTGATTGGCCATATGCCCGGACTTGGGCATGGCTGGTGCCGAAAAAGTGGCATCTCCCAGCACATGCACGCCCGGCGCAACTGTGGACTCCATGGTCACCCAGTCGACATGGCACCAGCGGTTGTTTGCGTTGACCAGCCCCGCCTTGCGGGCAATCTCGCCGGCTGCCTGCGGTGGGATAACGTTCAAAACATCGGCGCGCACACGCTCACCGAGCTCGGTGATAGCGGTGCGACTGCCGGCGTCGAGTTCGGTCACGTTGCTGTTCGGCCGATATTCGATGATGCCGCCGTAGAGTTCGGTGAACGCTTTCGTGAACAAACCTTTCTTCGACATGATCTCGGGATTGCCATCGAGCACCAGCACCTTGGAGCGCGGCTTTCGGGTCTTGAAGTAGTGCGCCACCTGGCAGGCCCGTTCGTAGGGTCCGGGCGGGCAGCGATAGGGCGCCTGCGGAATCGTCATCACGAAAACCCCGCCATCAGACATCGCCTCGAGCTGTTGGCGCAGGTCGATGGTCTGCTGGCCGGCTTTCCAGGCGTGCAGCACTGTTTTCTGCGCCTCGGCCGTCAGCCCTTGAATCGCACCAAAATTGAAATCGACACCCGGCGCCACGATCAGCCGATCAAAGGACTGGTCGGCAATCTTATTGAGCACGACCTTCTTTTTGGCGACATCGATCGCGGTCACCTCGTCATTCAGGACGATCACGCCCCGCTCGCGAAGCCCGGTGTAGGCAACGGTGATATCTGCAATGTTGCGCGACCCACCCAGCACGAGGTTCGACAGCGGACAGGAGACAAAAGTGGGGTTGCGGTCAATAAGGACGACCTCGATACCAGCGCCGCCCCAGTATTTCAGATACTTGGCAGCCGTGGCGCCGCCGAAGCCCGCCCCGACGACCAGCACCCGCCCAAGCTTCTTGGCTGGCGCCTGCGTCTTTGGCAGAGGCGCCGCACAGGCGCCCAGCATACCGATCGCGCCCGCCGACCCCAGGCCCTGCCAGACACGCCGACGCGTCTTGTCGTGAACAGTCATGTTGTGGACTCCTATTTGGCCGACTTGATCTGAGCGAAATAATCGGCCAGCCGCGAAATCTGGTCGTCCGTATAGCCCTTGGCGAGCTGATGCATGATCGTCGCCTGCCGGGCGCCGCTGCGAAACGCACTCATCTGTTCGATGAAGTAGGTGCGCGACAAACCTGCCAGCCCCGGCATGCCTCCAGCGCCAATGGATCGGCCATCGCTGCCATGACAATTGGCGCAATTGCCGGCCAGATAGCGGGCGTCCTGGGCGAACGCCGAACCGGTCATCGCGACCAGACTGAGAAGGCCACCAGCGATCACGGCCGTACGTGAAAAATTCATCGCATCTCCCCTTGTTTTGGCAAAGCGTCCACCTGAGACTTCAACCCGACCGCCGCGGGGAGTCATCTCTCGAATTGTCCATCAGCGCGGAACGATACCCGAACCGGTGCATAAATGAACAGAGGGCTGCCGGGAATGATCCCGGCAGCCCGCCGTGAGCCCCGCATTAGTGGGCGCGATCCTCAGACCTGAACGACCTCGACTTGTTCCTCGCCGTCACCGGCCACGGGCGGCGATCCGCCATCGGCGAACAACAGAAAAACTTCTTCCTTGTCGTCGACGTCGACCGTGACCTTGCCGCCACCGAGCAGCTTGCCGAAGAGCAATTCATCGGCAAGAGCCTTGCGGATGGTGTCCTGGATAAGGCGCTGCATTGGCCT
>JAYVOV010000300.1:0-1817 GCA_043757735.1 Burkholderiaceae bacterium | reverse complement strand
CAGTTCATGCAGAAGGTGGTCGGCGATGCTGGCACGGCGATGGCAGCCGCCCTCGTCCACGTCGGCACGCGGGTGGGCCTGTTCAAGGCAATGGCGGGTGCCGGCCCCCTCGGCCCGGCTGAGCTCGCTGATCGCACCGGCATCGGCCAGCGCAATGTCGCAGAGTGGCTGGCTGCCATGGCCAGCGCCGGTTATGTCGAATACGAGCCGCAGACCGAGTGCTTCAATCTGCCCGACGAACACGCGCTGTTCTTTGCCGACCCAGGCACCGAGTACTACCTGGGCGGGTTGTTCGATGGCTTGCCGGGGTTGATGGCGATGGCGCCGCGCCTGGCGGCGGCGTTCGAGCGCGGCGGCGGCGTTTCGTTCGCGGAGTTTGGCGCCGGCATGCCGGTGGCGCTCGAGCAGATGAATCGCCCGGTCTACGAGAATCGGCTGGTGCGCAGCTGGCTGCCGACGATGCCGGCCGTGGTTGCAAAACTTCAGGCGGGCGGTCGGGCGATCGATATCGGGTGCGGCACCGGCATCGTTCCCCTGATCCTGGCCAAGGCGTATCCCAAGGCCATCGTCGAAGGGCTCGACCTCGATCACAATTCGATCGAGATCGCCCGCAGCTATGCCCGGGAAGCCGGCCTGCAGGACCGCCTGCGCTTCATTCAGGCAGGCGCGGACGCGCTGCAGACGCAGCCCGGCTACGACTTCATCACGACCTTCGACGTGATTCACGATCTGCCGAATCCCGGCGCCGTGCTGGCGCGGATCCGCTCGGCGCTGGCGCCGGGGGGCACCTATCTGATGGTCGAGCCGGCGGTCGACGATCACCTCGAAAACAATCTCGGCAATCCGTTCGCACGGATGCTCTATGCGATCAGCTGTCTGCACTGCGTGCCACAATCTCTGGCTCAGGGGGGGCCCGGACTGGGTGCCTGCTGGGGGCCGGGCAAGGCGCGCGAGCTGGCGCTGGCCGCTGGTTTTGGCAGTTTCGAAGCCCTGCCGGTGCGCAGCCCGGTCATGGCTTTTTATGCCTTGCGGGCCTAGAAAGCGCCGGCACGCCATCCCGGAAATCGCATGAATGCAAGACAAACGACGCAAGCCGGCGCAGTGACCCAGGCGCGTCGCCTGCGCGAGATCAGCGATCTGCCCGCCCCAAAGGCCTGCCCGGATTGGGCAACCTGCTACCGGTGACGGTCCCATCGTGGTGACCGAGGGGGAGGCCGGCAACTGTTTCCTTTGTTGCGTCAGCGAACGGCGTTGTCGACTGAGCGTTTGAGTGCCCCAGCTTCTTCGATGAAGCCGTCGAGCTTGGCCGGTGCACTCAGGCGCAGCGACTGCGGCAGAAATTCCAGGCGGTCATTGGGTGCGAACCACTGGCCCGAGGTGGCGTACTGCTTGCCGACATCGAGCCCTAACAGGGCCAGTCCGAGACCTACACTGGCCAGTGCACTGGCCAGTCGGTGAACCGGAGTGATCGCCCGCAGATGCAGCCAGACAGTTGCTGCCAGCGCGGTGTAGGCCAGCGTCGCCGTAAGGGCCGAGCCCCAGCCCAGGTCGAACACGAACGCCAGCAGGTAGATGCCGGCGGCACCGAGCATCAGGCCGATCAGGGCGGCCAGGCCGATCAGCAGATGCAGTTGAAACCGCGCGCGCCCGGTGAAGAGCCGGCTGAGCAGGCCCCAGGCCAGACCCCAGCCTGCACAGATGCCGAACAGCTCGAGCGCGGCTCGCCCCATGTCCCAGCCCAGTGTCTGCGCACTGCTCTCGAAAAACGAGCGGCCGGCTTCGAGCGCGAGCAGCGTCAACGCCAGCGCCACAACCAC
>JAYVOV010000299.1:0-6620 GCA_043757735.1 Burkholderiaceae bacterium | reverse complement strand
GGCCGAACTCTGTCTCGACCGGTTCGAGGGAGACACAATTCGACTGGACACCGCAGTCGCCGCAGCCCTCGCAGACGTCTTCATTGATGAACGCACGACGGTCGGGGTCAGGAAAGGCGCCGCGCTTGCGGCGACGCCGTTTTTCGGCCGCACAGGTCTGGTCGTAGATCAGCACCGTCACACCGGGCTCGTCGCGCAGTTGCCGCTGAACAGCATCGAGTTCACTGCGGTGATGGACCGCGATTTCGGCCTCGAAATACCCGGTCGGATATTTCTGCGGTTCGTCGGTGACCACCACTACTTTGTGCACCCCCTCGGCACGCACCTGACGCGCGATCGCCTGCGGCGTCAGTTGGCCGTCGTGGGTCTGCCCACCCGTCATCGCGACCGCATCGTTGAACAAGATCTTGTAGGTCATGCGGGTGCCGGTGGCCACCGCATGCCGGATCGCCAGCGCGCCGGAATGGTTGTAGGTACCGTCGCCCAGGTTCTGGAAAATGTGCGGCGTATCGGTGAACGGCGCCTGGCCGACCCAGCTCATGCCCTCGCCGCCCATCTGTGTGAACGTGGACGTCGAGCGGTCCATCCACTGCGCCATGTAGTGACAGCCAATGCCCGCCGCAGCCCTCGAGCCTTCGGGCACCCGGGTCGAGGTGTTGTGCGGACACCCGGAGCAGAAGTAAGGAATGCGCTCGATGATCTCGAACTGGCGGGCGCCGCTGCGCTCTTTGGCCTCGAGCACCGCGAGCCGCGCCTCGATCCGCGCGCCGATGTCGGCACTGAGCACGCCGCGTCGCTCGTCGCCGGGAGTCTGCGCCGCCAGACGGTCCAGGCGTGCAGCAATCAGGCGCGCGCAGAAAACAGGTGAAAGTTCACCGAAATCAGGCACGCAGGGTGCGCCGCGCTCGTCGACTTTGCCCACCACCGACGGCCGCTCAGCGAGCGCATAAAGGTGATCTTTGAGCTGCGCTTCGATCAGCGAGCGTTTTTCCTCGATGACCAGAACCTCGGCGGCGCCGGCACAAAACTCGCGGATGCCCTCGGGTTCCAGGGGCCAGGGCATGGCGACCTTGAAAACCTTCAAGCCGATCCGGCGCGCGCTGGCATCGTCAAGGCCCAGGTCTGCCAGCGCCTGCATGACATCGAGCCAGCTCTTGCCGGTCGTGACGATCGCAAGGCGGCAGGGTTCACCGCCAGCAGCAATATCGTCGCGCCCGAATACGTTGGCGTCGAGCCGGTTGGCACGCGCATAGGCCCGCGCCGCGGGCAGTTTGTAGCGGGCCAGCCGCTCCTCGAGTTTCAGGAAGGTGTCTTCGGGCAGGCGAAGATTGAGGCCGCCCGGCGCCTGCTCGGCCAGAGGCGGCAGAACCGGCTGGATGCGCGTGGCGCTGATGTCGACGATGCCTGCGGTCTCGATTGTGTCGGTGACCGCCTTCATGCCCGCCCACAATCCAGAGAATCGCGACAAGGCAAAACCGTGCAGCCCCAGGTCGATGTAGTCCTGGATGGTGGCTGGCGCGAGAACCGGGATGCTGACCGCGCTGAAGATGAAATCGGTTTGCGCAGCCACGGTCGAGGACTTGGCGCCGTGGTCGTCGCCACCGATGGCCAGGACGCCGCCGTGTCGCGCCGAGCCCGCCTGGTTGGCGTGGCGCAGCGCGTCGCCGCTGCGATCGACGCCCGGCCCTTTGCCGTACCAGATCGAAAACACGCCGTCGTAGCGGGCACCCGGAAAGCAGTTGACCTGCTGGGTGCCCCAGATGGCGGTTGCAGCGAGGTCTTCGTTCAGACCCGGCACGAACCTGATGTGGTGCTCTTCGAGCTGTTTGCGGGCTTTCCACAAGGCCTGATCGTAGCCGCCGACCGGCGAGCCGCGATAGCCGCTGATGTAGCCAGCCGTGTTGAGCCCGGCCGCCAGGTCGCGCTGGCGCTGCATCAGGGGCAGACGCACCAGTGCCTGAGTGCCGGTGATGTAGACACGGCCTTCGGTGGCGTCGTACTTGTCGTCCAGGGATACCTGGCGCAAACCGGGTTCGATCGGCATGTTCATTGTCGGGTCCTTCTGTATTCGGGTTCTGGCAGGCGATGTGATCAGGCGCTGGCGAGCGTCGTGCCGGGCCGGCCGGCGCCAGCCTTGTCGAGCTCGCCCAGGTCGGGTGGTGGCCCGGTGTAGCCGAGCCGACAGGAAATACGATAAGCGGTGTTGGCGATCATGCGGACGTATCCCGCTTCACCGCCAACGAAACGATATGTCGGCACCGACAGGCTGATGGCTGCGACGGGTTCGCCGCCATCGTCGCGGATCGGCGCCGCGACATCAGGATCTGGGTCGCCAGGGTGGCTTGGACCTTTTCGACGATGACCGCCTGATGCCGGTCGAGAACCATCAGGTGACTGGACTCGCCGTGGCGTTCGACCAGTTCCTGCATCGCGCGGCGGGCCTCGCGGACCAGCGGCTTGGATTCGAGCAGGACGTGGTTGAGCTCGAACAGGCGCCAGCCAAGCCGGTAACGCCCGCGTGGCGTTCGCTCGACGATGCCCTGTGCGGCCAGACTGGCCAGGAGTTCACTGACGCTGCTCTTGGGCAGACCGAGGCGCACCCCGATGGCGCTCACGCCCCACTCGGGATGATCGAACGAATAGAGCGCCAGGATGGCCCCGATCCGATCGACGATCTGCCTCACGTCTGCGCCGTTGTCATGACTGGGGAGTATGCAAGGGCAACACGGGACTCACAAGGCGGATGTTCGGGTATCCCGAACACACGGAACGCGGACAGACCAGACACGCGAACCGCGGGCTGCTCGAAACAGCCGGGGAAAGGCCTCAGCTGACAGCCGCCGGCGGGGCCGTCGGCCATTCGACCGCGCCGAGCTCGCGTGCGCCACGCTCGAGCGCCAGCCAGGCGGCATCGAGCCGATCGATCGGGCCCTTCACGCCCAGCTCGATGTGCCGGCGCTTGTGCGCATCGCCCACCGACGGTAATGAAAATACCTTGATCCCCGGATGGTCCGCTTCGATCACTTCCATCAGCGGCGTCGCGGCCGATTCGGGCACCCCGAACAACAACAGGGAGCGTTCACCGCGCGCCTCACGGTGATGCAGGTGGCCGAACTCGTGATCGAGGACCCATTCGACCATCGGCCAGGCCATGACGGGGAAGCCGGGAACGAAGAAGTGGCGTTGGATCGCGAAACCGGGAATGCGGTTGTAGGGATTCGGGATGATCGAGGACCCCTCGGGGAAATCGCCCATCTTCAGGCGCTGCCGGTTTTCCGGGGTGTTCATGTCGGTGCTGCCCTTGCCGTCGCGTGCCATCTCGAGGGTGCGTGCCGTGATGAGCTGCTCGGCCTGCGGGTGCAGGGCAAGTGACAGGCCGAGCGCGGCGGCGGCAGCCTGCCGGGTATGGTCGTCGGGCGTGGCGCCGATTCCGCCGCAGGAAAACACGGTGTCGCCCGAGGCGAAAGACTCGCGCAGCACACCGACCAGCCGATCCCGATCGTCACCCAGGTAACGCGCCCAGGCCAGTTGCAGGCCGCGCGCCGTCAGCAGTTCGACGACTTTCGGGAAATGTTTGTCCTGCCGTTTGCCCGACAGGATTTCGTCGCCGATGATGATCAGGCCGAAGTTCATCGCGATTGCCTCGCTCGATTCAAGAGGGCGCAGTCTAACGGGCGCGGGGCAGCAACGGGACGGGGTCCGGCAGGGACAGGTCCGTGGCCAGCGCTCGCAGATCTCGAAGCGCCGACAGGGAAAAGTGCCCGAACGCGAGCGCGGAAAGTACCGGTGTCAGCACAAACAGCGGCGGCACGTAGTTCAGGCCGGTAATCAGGAAGGCCAGCAGAAAATATTCGCGGCGGTACATCCCGATCAAGACCTTGCACTCGGCCCCGTTCGCATGCTCGGCCAGACTATCCAGGCGCATGACGCGCGCGGTCAGCCAGCTCCACCAGAACCAAGGCACGAGCAGGCCAAGAAACGGCACCAGCCAGAGCGGTACGGTCGACACATAGCCCACTGCGAACCATGCGAGACTCACCAGCGCGGTCCAGAGGCTGAGCGGCAGCGACCACTGCCCGCAACGCAAAACGTCTCGATACCTCGACCGAACGAGATGGCGGTTGACGATCGGCATCGCCACCACCGCAACCAGCATCAGGGCCAGGGCAAACATCAGTGGCGCGAGCAGCAGCACCGCCATCGCAGCACTGAGCCAGGCACCCACGCCGTCCAAGCCGACGGTGCTGATCCAGGCGGCCACCAGGCCGTGCCGTCCGACGCCGAACAAAGTCGCGCGCAGCCAGTCGTTGAGCGGGTCCCATATCCACCAGGCGACCAGAACCCAGAACACCACAGCGACCAGGAATGGCAGCAGCACCAGAGCGAGCATCTTCGGATGCAACTGGCTGACGAGCGCCCGCAGCAGGGCCGAGACCACTCGGCTCATCGTCGCCCGCCGGCCGCTGGTTCGCCGGCCGCTGGTTCGCCCGCCGCCCGGTCGGCGCCCGCCATCCGCTTCAGAGCGAGCGACTGCTGGGACCAGAAACCGCGGCCGTACTCACGCCCGTCGAGCTGGTCGCGAATGCCCGTGGGCACGAACCCGGGCCGCCAGTCGGCCGTACCGAAGAGCAGGTCCCAGACCGAAAACAACACGGCAAAATTGCAGCCACGCGCAGGTCCCTCGTGGCCGAACCCGATAGCGTGGTGGCGCCGATGAAAGCTCGGGCTGACCAGAAGCCGCTCGCCCACTGCCCCCCAACGCCAGCGCAGATTGGCATGCTGCAGGCTTTGCACGACCCTCGAGGCGATCACCAGCCCGATGAACTGCTCAGGCGCGACGCCGATCGCCAGCGCCGCCAACGCGAACAGTCCGTCGCGCAAGAAGTCATCGAGCAGGTGATTGCGGTCATCGCTCCAGAAGGTCATCTGGCGCTGACTGTGATGCACCGCGTGCAGCGCCCACCACCAGCGCCAGCGGTGCTGGCCACGGTGAATCCAGTAGTCGAGCAGGTCGAGCACCACGAGATAGAGCAGCAACGACACCCAGGCGATGTCGGTGACGCCCGGCCAGAGCTGGTCCAGATTCATGCGCGACACGCCGAGCAGCCGCAACTCGCCTTCGAGCCAGTCGAACCCGGGGGTCATCAGCGCGAAGGCAATCAGCGCGACGGCGCCCAGGCGGTGAAGCAGGGTGTAAATTATATCGGTGCGCACCGCGCCCGGCGAGACACTTGCCTCGACCCGATACCGGCGCTCGAGCGGGATGAAGACGATCGCCAGCAGCAGCACCTCCAGCACGCCCACCATCAGCCACTCGATCGCGTCGAAAGCCTGCTCGGAAAACCGCATCAGACCAAAGTCGAAAAGCAGCGGCTGAACGATCTGTTCGTGGAGCCAGCCCTGGACGGCGATGAAGCCGCGAAGCGCGGTGTCGACAATGATCATGAGGGGGCCACTCCGGCGGCCCATGCTTGTCTGACCGCTTCGGCGGCCGGGGCTTGTTCAGCGGCCGGGGCTTGTTCAGCGGCCGGCATGGTCGGGATGCTCGCGCAGCGTGGCGAAGCACAGTCCCCGGGCCTTGAGCCCGGCAATCAGCGGGTCGAGCATTGGCGCATAGGGGTCCTTGCGCGACCAGATGCCCAGATGCGCCACCAGGATATCGCCAGGCCCGATGCTGGCGAGCGCCTGCTTCAGCAGGTGCTGATTCGGGTGAGTCTCGGAGGGCAGTTCATCGCCGAGAAAACCAGCCACCGACCAATGCACATGAGCGAACCCGCAAGACTGCGCGGCCACGTGCGCCGCGACCGGCGCACGGCCCGCCGGCGCACGCCAGAGCGGATCGACGCCGCGACCCGCGAGTTCACGCAGGCGCGTATCGACCCGCTTGATCTCAGCGCACAAGGCGGCAGCGTTCCAGCGCTGCTGACGCCCTGCGTTCGGGCCGAACTGCGCTCTGGCCAGCACGATCTGCTCGCGGTCGGCGCCGGTCGCCGAGCGCAGATAGACGTGGTCGAAGGTGTGCGATCCGAACGCGTGCCCTTCCTGCACACGGGCTCGCCAATAGGCGCCCCAGCGGTCGTCCAGCGAATGGTCGCCCCGCGTGGTCGGTTCATTGGCCAGGAAAAAGGTGGCACGCACGCGATGACGCAGGAGAATCTGCGCGATGAGATCGGCCTGACTCATGCTGCCGGTGTCGAGCGTGAGATAGACATTTCCGCGGCATGCAGGCGCGTCGGCTGCGCGCGCCGGGCCCGACCCCTGCACAGTCGGCAGCAGCGCCAGCAGCAGCACGCAAAGCGGTGTCAGGCGCACCGGGACCACCTCAGAGCGCAGCTGCCCGGTTGTGCAGGTACACGCCATGCGGCGAGCGGCCAACCGGTATGGTCCGCATCACCTTGCCCGCGATCAGATCGACCACCGCGACCTGTCGGGCGAAACGCGCGGTAACCCACATCTGGCGACCATCGGCGGTGATCTCCATGCAGTCGGGGCCGCCAGGCACCGCGATGGTCTGAACAACCTGCCGGGTAGTCATGTCGATCTTGGATACCGTGTTCTCGACCCGGTTCGAGACATACAGGTGGCGGCGATCGCCCGCTCCCCGAAAATTGTGCGCGCCC
>JAYVOV010000298.1:0-1821 GCA_043757735.1 Burkholderiaceae bacterium | reverse complement strand
CCGGACTGCACACTGCGATCGAGACGGTGGGCTGGCACGGGCCCCTGGGATGGGTTGCGCTGCACGTCGCGCCGCTGCTGGCGCTGCAGTGGGCAAGCCGGCGTGCCGGCGATGAGTCCGCGCTCGGGCATCGGGGCTGGCCGCTGCGCGCGCTCGACTACAGCATGCTCTTTCTTCTGGTCGCATCGTCCCTGGTGCTCGACCAGGAGTTCATCTACTTTCAGTTCTGAGCATGCACACGCGCCTTCTTCGCAGACTCGTCGCGCCGGCCTTCTTCGCTTCGCTGGCCGTGCTTGTGCTGATCGAGTGCCTGATCCGCATCACGATGGTCGACTTCTTCAGCGGGCGCTACCAGTACGGTTTCGACACGCAAAGCGGCTTTGTCGAAACTGCCGACGGTCGGGTCAATTTTGTGCGGGCGGGCGGGCGGCGCTTCTACCCGCAATCGATGACACGCGCCAAGGCGCCCGGCACCTTCCGGGTGATCACCGTCGGCGACTCGATCGCCCGCGGCGCATCGCTGGAAGAAGCGTACCCGGCACAGTTCGGAAAAAGGCTGCGCGACCAGGGTTATCACATCGAGTCGATCAATCTCGCGGTGCCGGGTTTCGGTTCGACCCGCCAGTTGCTGGTGCTGCGCAGGGCCCTCGAATACCACCCGGATCTCGTCATTCTTCACTTCGGAATGTCCAACGAGTTCGAGGACGAACGCGACGAGAAGCGGGCCGCGGCGGCGCGCGGCACTCACCCGCGCGACTGGCCCTTGAAGAGCTATCTGATTGCCCGTCTGCATGAATACAAGATCGATCTGGTCACACCTCGGCTGCTGCCAGAAAAGATCCGCGTGATGAGCGCACTCGACGACGCCGAGGAGGAAGCCAGCGCCAATCGCGATCCGGTGCGTGTGCAGGGTTGGCTGCGGCGCTTTTCAAGCATCTTCGACAGATCGCTGGCCGCATTGGCCGAAGCCGGCGTACCGGTGCTGCTGATTCCGCGGGTCGAATTGCGCGACGAGTCACCCGATACCCGCCTGGACGATGCGGGCCTTGCCCGTCTGCTCGAACACCACCTGGGCGCGCGCGTGCGCTGGCTCGATCTGCGAGCGGTGTTCGGCGAGCATCCAGCCATCGAGTTGTTCAGCCGGGACCGGGTCCATCTGCATCCGCCGGCCCATCAGGTGCTCGGCGATGCGCTCGCGGTACTCATCGGTCAATGGTCGCGCGAGCCCGGCTCTACGATCGCCCAGGCGCTGGCACGATCGGCGGCGCCGGCTCGGACGCAGCCCCGACAGGAGCCGCCGGCGATCGATCAGTCGAACGAGAAACGATAGAGCACGTCGATCGCCGATTCGCTGCCGGTCTGGGCACGCAAAGACAACCGGCTGGTGATGTCATACTGGATGCGCAGCAGGTTCCACACGCCACGCAGGCCCTGCTCATAGGTGACCAGCAGCCTGGAGCTCAGGCGCTTGCCGATCGCAACCACGCTCTGAGTGGTGACACTGGCCGCGCTGACCGTAGTGCCGGCGACCTGCCCCGGCACCGGCCCGCTCGCCATGAAGCCCGACAGCCCAGGCGCTGCGGTGAAACTGTCGGTGCCCGCCGACGATCGAACCGTCAGCACGTCGAGCCCCAGCGCGCGCGCCAGACCGCCGTCGTTGCCGCCAAACAGCGTGGCCGCCGCCGCTTGCAGCGCCGCGGTTTCAGCGCCGGCCTGAGCCCCTTCGAGCGGCACGCCAAGCACCAGCCAGGACAGCTTCTCGGCATCGGCAACATCGGGTCGGGAGGTGAGCCGCACGCGCGGCGTGAGCACCGTGCCGGT
>JAYVOV010000297.1:0-6631 GCA_043757735.1 Burkholderiaceae bacterium | reverse complement strand
GCCTACGTCGAGCGCTACGAGCAGTGGGTCGGCGCCGGCGCTTTCGATCAGGCGGGCATGCCGATGCCGGCGTCCTTGCGTACCATCCCGCCGATGCTCACGCCCTTCAAGGTGCGCGGGGCCGTGCTCAAGAACCGCATCGTCGTTTCACCAATGGCACAGTATTCCGCCACCGCCGGCGTGCCGGGCGACTACCACCTGGTGCACCTGGGCGCCCGAGCGTTAGGGGGGGCGGCGATGGTGGTCGCGGAAATGACTTGCGTGTCCGCGGACGCGCGGATAACGCCCGGCTGCCCTGGTCTGTATGCCCCGGAGCACACCGTAGCCTGGCAGCGTATCGTCGATTACGTGCATGCCAATTCGACGGCGCTGATGGCGGTGCAGATCGGCCACGCCGGCGCGAAGGGCTCCACCCGGCTGGCCTGGGAGGGCATCGATCTGCCGCTCGAGACCGGCAACTGGCCGCTGGTGGCGGCCAGTGCACAGCAGTACCTGGAAGGGGTTTCGCAGACCGCCCGTGCGGCGTCGCACCACGATCTCGATCGAATCAAGACCGATTTCGTGAACTCGACACTGGCCGCCCGGCAGGCCGGGTTCGACTGGCTCGAGCTGCACTGTGCGCACGGTTATCTGCTGTCGTCGTTCATCTCGCCGCTGACCAATCGGCGCAGTGATCAATACGGCGGGTCGCTGGCCAATCGCTGCCGCTACCCGATCGAGGTCTTTGAAGCAGTGCGTGCGGCGTGGCCGGATGACAAACCGATTTCGGTGCGAATCTCGGCGCATGACTGGGTCGATGGTGGGATCACGCCGGACGACGCGGTCGAGATCGCGCGTCTGTTCAAGGCGGCTGGCGCCGATCTGATCGATGTCTCGTCGGGCCAGGTGAGCAAGCTCGAAAAACCGGTTTTCGGGCGGATGTTCCAGACGCCGTTCTCGGACCGTATCCGCAATGAAGTGGGCATTGCCACGATCGCGGTCGGCGCCATCTCCGAGGCCGATCATGCCAACAGCATCATCGCGGCCGGCCGCGCCGATCTGTGCGCGGTGGCCCGACCACATCTGGCCAATCCCGCCTGGACGCTGCTCGAAGCGGCGCGGATCGGCTTCACCGACATCGAATGGCCCAGGCAGTATCGCGCGGCCAAGTTGCAGCTCGAGCGCAACCTCGAGCGCGAACGCCAGATCGCGGCGGCCAATGCCGGCCTCACGCCCCGGCAAGTGGCGGCGCGGCTGCTCGAAGGCTGAGCGAATCCAACCATCCCGAAGAGGAGACAAAACGATGAGATACCTACCCGGCACCAGCCATCAGCTGCCCGGCAATCGAAAGCCGCTGGCGGGTCATCAGGCCAGGCATTTCCGGTTCGTGGCCGACGATGGCGTGGCGACCATCACCTTGAACCGCCCGGAGCGCAAGAACCCACTCACCTTTGATTCTTATGCCGAGCTGCGCGACTTGTTCAAGGCGCTGGTTTACGCAGATGACGTGCACGCGGTGGTGCTGGCGGGCGCGGGCGGCAATTTCTGCTCGGGCGGCGATGTCCACGAGATCATCGGGCCGCTCACCCAGCTGGACATGCCAGGTCTGATGGCCTTCACCCGCATGACTGGCGACCTGGTGAAAGCCATGCGGGCCTGCCCGCAGCCCATCGTCGCGGCCATTGACGGCGTCTGCGCGGGCGCTGGCGCCATTCTCGCGATGAGTGCCGACATGCGTCTGGGCACTGCCCGATCGAGCACCGCGTTCCTGTTCAATCGAGTGGGTCTGGCGGGCTGCGACATGGGCGCCTGCGCTATCTTGCCGCGCATCGTCGGGCAGGGGCGGGCGTCCGAGCTGCTCTACACCGGGCGCGCGATGGACGGCGAAACCGCCGAGCGCTGGGGGTTCATGAATCGACTGGTGACACCGGAGACACTGCTGGCCGAGGCGCAATCGCTGGCCCGCAAACTGGCCGACGGCCCGACCTTCGCCAACGGCGTGACCAAACGCATGCTGCATCAGGAGTGGTCGATGAGCGTCGACGAGGCGATCGACGCGGAGGCGCAGGCTCAGGCGATCTGCATGACAACCAACGACTTCCACCGCGCGTATCACGCCTTCGTGGCCAAGCAGCGCCCGGTGTTCGAGGGGGACTGACCATGACCGACCAGATAGCGCGTGCCAGGCCCCCGGGCAACGACCGTCAGGTGCTGCAGCCGCCCGGCTGGCCGCGGCCACGTGGTTATGCCAATGGCATCTCGGCGCGTGGGCGTTATGTGGTGATTGCCGGCACGATCGGCTGGAATGCGCAGGAGCAGTTCGAGGCGCTCGATTTCGCCGGTCAGGTGCGCCAGGCGCTGGTCAACATCGTCGCTGTGATGGCGCAAGGCGATGCGCGGCCCGAACACATCGTCCGGATGACCTGGTACGTTCTCGACAAGCGCGAATACGTGGCCGCCTATCCCGACATCGGCAAGGCCTACCGCGAGATCATCGGCGCCAATTTTCCGGTGATGACCGCGGTGCAGGTGGCCGGTCTGATCGAGGACAAGGCGCGTGTGGAGATCGAAGTCACTGCGGTGGTGCCCGACTGAGATCGAGCAGGCTGTCAATTCGTCGGTCGCCGAACGGGAGCAGACGTTCTTTCGGCAATTCCGGCCGACCTCGCTGATCGCGCGGTTCGCCAGCGCCGAGGAGGTTGCCGACGCGGCGGTCTATCTGTGCAGCGAGCGGGCTGTGCAGCGAGCGGGCCAGTGCCACTACCGGGGCCGCGATGCGGGTCGATGGCGGGACGGTCAACCAGATCATGTAGGCCGAGCACCGCGATCGGCACGCTTCATCTTTCTTCATGTTGGCCAACATGCGCTTCATGGCGGGCGATCAGGATGCGTCCATGCCCCTTCGGGCTGTCTTCATCCCAATCCAAGCCCTTCGATCCGCGCGAGCTGCTGGCGCGCGTGCGGGCGGTTGTGCGCCGCCGGGCCGCCGGCCAGGCCGCCGATCTGCGGCGATTCGGCCGTCTGGAAATCGACCGCGCCTCGCGCCAGGTGCGCCTGGGCGATACGGATTGCGCACTGACTGCGCGCCAGTTTGACCTGCTGGGCGCGATCGCAGCTCGCCCGGTTCGGGGTGCGCCGGCTCTATCTGCGCATCTGCCAGGCGGTGCCTGCTCGTCAATCGATCTTGATCCCGGCGCTCTTGACCACCGCCGCCCACTTGACGATTTCTTTCTGGATCAACTGCCCGAACTGCTCTGGTGTGCCCGCCACCACCTCCACCCCTTGCCCCCTGAACCGCTGCACCACCTCGGGATCGCGCAGCATGCCTGCGATGCTCTGGTTGAGCTTCGTCACCACCGCTGCCGGCGTGCCCGCGGGCGCCTGCACACCGAACCACACGTTCACTTCGTAGCCCGGCACGCCCGCCTCGGCCACTGTCGGTACGTCTGGCAGCAGGGGAGCGCGCGTGGAACCGGTGACACCGATGGCGGTAAGCTTGCCAGCCTTGATCTGCGTGATGACGTTCGGGATGTTGTCGAACATCACGTCGGTTTCGCCGGCAAGAAGGCCGGCCACCGCCGGTGCGCTTCCCTTGTAAGGAATGTGCACCAGAAAGGTTTTGGTCATGCTCTTGAAAAGTTCCATTGACAGATGGTTCGACGAGCCCGATCCGGGGGTGGCGTAGTTGATCTTGCCCGGGTTCTTGCGGGCGTTTTCGATCAGCTCCCTGACGTCTTTTGCCGGGAAGCCCTGGCGCACCACCAGCACGTTCTGGGTGCTGGCCGCGTGAATCACCGGCGCGAAGTCCTTGACCGCGTCATAGGGCATTTTTGCGCCGTACAGCGACGGCAGCACTGAAAAGGGCAGCGGCGTGATGAGCAGGGTGTGGCCATCAGGCGCCGATTGCACCACCGCTGTGTTGCCGATCAGGGTATTGCCGCCCGGGCGGTTTTCGACCACCACCGACTGTTTCCATTCGGGGCCGAGCTTCTGGCTGATGGTGCGGGCCAGTGTGTCGTTGAAGCCGCCCGGCGTGTAGGGCACGACGATGCGCACCGGCTTGTTCGGAAACTCCTGCGCCTGCGCGCTGATGAACAGGCCGCTCAGCGCGATGGCGGCGGTGCCCTGGGTGAACTGACGTCGCGTGTTCATGCAGCCTCCTAGAATTGAACCACGTAACCCGGGCCGTCGATGGCCGGGTACTTGTCGAAGATCTTTTCGTCGATCTCCAGGCCGATACCGGGCTTGTCCAGCGGCTCGACGCAGCCATCCCTGCCGATCTCGAAAGTGACGCCGAACATGTCGCGCAGCGGGTTGAACTTCGACACGCAGGCTTCGAAGTAGCCGCCGTTGTCCAGTGCCGCCAGGAAATGGATCGATACCGCGTGGTTCAGCCCGGTGGCCGAACTGTGCGGATGTACCGGCAGTCCCCAGGCCGAGGCCATTGCCGCGATCCGCAGACCTTCGGTGATGCCACCGGTCTTGGAGAGATCGGGCTGCAGGATCTGGACCGCACGTTCTTCGATCAGCCGGGCGAATTCGAAGCGTGTGTAGTGGTTTTCGCCGGCGGCGATCGGCACCAGCGGCGAAATGGCCGCGCCCATGCGATAGGCGCCGTAGTCGTTGCAGCCGAAGGGTTCTTCGAGCCAGGCCACGCGGGCTTCGGCCAGCGCCGGAATGACCCGGCGCGCGTCGGCCAGGGTGTAGTTGGTGTTGGCGTCGGTGAGGATCTCGATCTCATCGCCCAGGCCGGCGCGCACCGCCTGCACGCGTGCGATGTCGTCGCGCGGGTTGTCGCCGAGGCGAAGTTTGACCGCCTTGTAGCCGCGTTCGACGTATTCGCGGGCCTCTTCGAGCAGGCTCGCCGGCGCCTGAAAGCCCATCGAGATCCCGCCCGCGTAAGCCGGAATGCGACGCCTGCTGCCACCGAGCATCTGATAAAGCGGCATGTTGGCCGCCTTGCCGCGGATGTCCCAAAGTGCCATGTCGATGCCCGAGACGGCCAGAGCCGCGCCGGCGCCCAGGCCATGGCTGGAGAGCTGCATGCGGTTGACGCGGGAAAACACGCCGACTACGTCGCAGGCATCCATACCGGTGATCAGGGGATTGAGCGTGTTGTTCACCAGGCTGACCACCGCGCCCGGACTGCGGCCCGGGTGTGCTTCGCCATACCCGGTGAGCCCGCTGTCGGTCTCTACTTTGACGATGATGGTGTCGCGTTTGGTGGTGGCGCCCACCCCCAGCTTGACGGTCTTGCCTTCCGGCAGACGATACGAGAGGGCGATGGCGGTGGTACGGGTGATCTTCATGGTGGGCGGCCTGGACGAGTTATCCGCCTATGATAGTGGTCGGACGTCCGATCGCCGTTTAATCGGCGGCCGTGCAGCCTGCGCGCCGGCCGTCAGGTTGTCTCCTGGTTCCCGACAGAGATCTCACAATGACCACTGATCCGCATTTTTCCCGCCTGCAGCAGCCCCCTTCCGCCGGTCCGCCGTCGCCGCGCCGGCCTGGTCTGCTGGCCCGGGTGGTCGGCGCCATCGCCGGTATTGCCCTGATCGCAGCCGTGGTGGTGTTTTCGGCGGTAGCGTTTGTCGTGCTGCTGCTGGCGGTTGCCACTGTTGGCGGCTGGCTTTGGTGGCAGACCCGTGCGGTGCGCCGCCAGCTGCGCGAGCAGGCAGCCGCGCGGCCTATGGAGGCACGCGCGCCGCCGTCGGCGAACCGGCAGGAAGACGTGACCGATGCCGAGGTGATCCGCGAAGTGCGCACGCGCGAGCCGAACCCATCCAGGAATTGAGCGGCGCAACTGCCGAATTGAAATTTCAATAGAAACGACGCTCGCATGATCCGATGGCCGGGCCGCACTCTGGGCCGTGCCGCAATGGCGCTCGGACTCGCGCTGCCGACGGCCTGGGCAAACGCCCAGTCCGCCGAGCGCACCCCGGCCGCTCCGGGCGCCCCGACCACCGAGCTCAAAGCCGAGCCCAGAGTCGAGCCCGATGTCGAAGCCATCGAGTGGAAACTCGCGCTCGGCCACTATCACTCAAACCCGGGCGATGCCGCGGTCGACCTCAACCTGCGCGGCAACCTGCGTGAAACCGCCTTTTGGATCGGGCACTACGCCCGTGCCGACAACTTCCGGCAGGTCCGGCTGGGCGGCGAGCGCTGGCACGACACGCCGATGGGACGACTGCTGACCACGGTCCAGGTCGCTGAACGCGGTTATCTCAACGGGTCGGTGTCGCTCGAGGTGGGCGATGCGGCCATCAAGCCGCTGCTGGGCTTCTCACGCACCAATCTGCGCGAGTACTTCAACATCGATTTCAACCCCAACGACGCGTTCACGGCGGGGGCTGCCGTCGACCAGGCCAATGGCACCCGCTGGTCGTTCTACCTCGTGCAGGATAACCGCACTGCGCCCGGCCAAAGGATCACTCACCTCACGTATCGGCCGGCGTTCTCGCAGGGGCGGCGCCTGATGGTCGACATGTTCCGGCGGTCCGGACCCTTGCCAGGCGCCGATCAGCGAATTTCCGCGTACGGGGCCACTTTTACGCTCGACATCAAACCGATGTTCGTGAAGCTCAGCTACGACCCCAAGGCGAACTTCGTCGACTCGAACATGCTGCGGTTGTCGGTAGGGACGCACTTTTAA
>JAYVOV010000296.1:0-6649 GCA_043757735.1 Burkholderiaceae bacterium | reverse complement strand
TGCTCAACGCGCTCGACGCGGCCGCGCAGGGGGCGCGCATTCTGACGCGAACCGCCTGCGTGGATGCCCGCCGTGAAGCCGGCGCCTGGCATGCGGTGCTCCGGGCTGACGATGGCAGGCGCTGGCCGATCAAGGCGCGTGCACTCGTCAATGCGGCCGGTCCGTGGGCCGCCGAGTTTTTGGCCGAGCATGCGCATGCGCCCGAAACCAAGTCGCTTCGACTCGTCAAAGGCAGCCACATCGTGGTGCCCAGGATGTTCGAACACGACCAGGCCTACATCTTCCAGAACCCCGATAAACGAATCATCTTCGCGATCCCCTACGAGGGTGAGTTCACGCTGATCGGCACCACCGACATCGAGCATCACGGCGCCATCGGCGCGGCTCGCATCGACGCCGATGAAATCGCCTATTTGTGCGCGCAGGCCAGCCGCTATTTTCTGCGTGAACTGACGCCTGCCGACGTGGTCTGGAGCTATTCGGGTGTCCGGCCCCTGCTCGACGACGAATCCGGTGACCCGTCTGCGATCACGCGCGACTACGCGCTCGAACTCGACACCCGACAGGCGCCGCTGCTGTCGGTGTGGGGCGGGAAGATCACCACCTTCAGGAAGCTGGCCGAAGAGGCTGGCGATCTGTTGTCCGGCCCACTGAAGACAACCTTGGGCGCCTGGACGAAGCATGCGTTTCTGCCGGGGGGCGACCTGCGCGGTGCTGACGCCGACGCGATCTCGTTGCCGCGAACCGGCATCGCCGAGGAATTCACACGCTTCGTCGAGGCCGCCCTGCGGGCCAATCCAAAATTGCCCGAAGCCTTGATCCGTCGACTGGCTCGCGCCTATGGCTCGCGGATCGATCGGGTGCTGCGCGGTCCACTGGGCGCCGAAGTGGCGCCAGGGCTGTTCGAAAGTGAACTCGACTACCTCCATCGCGAGGAATGGGCGCGCAGCGCCGCCGATGTTCTATGGCGCCGCAGCAAGCTTGGCCTTCATTACACGGCGGCGCAGCGCGATGCCGTGGCCGACTGGTGTCGGGCGAACTGGATCGATTTCGCGGCTGCCGTGCCGCAATCGGAGGCGGCATGGAGCTGAGGCTCGACGGTATCGAGTACAAGGTGGGCGTGCAGACCCATCTGTATCGACTCGACCTCGAACTGGTGCCGCGTGCCGTGACCGTCCTGCTGGGGGCCACCCAGGCGGGCAAGACCACGCTGATGCGGCTGATGGCGGGGCTGGACCGGCCATCGGCGGGGCGCGTGCTGGCCGATGGCCGCGACGTCACCGGTGTGCCGGTGCGCGACCGCAATGTCGCCATGGTTTATCAGCAGTTCATCAACTATCCGTCGATGACTGTCGCTGAAAACATTGCGTCGCCGTTAAAGCTTCGCGGCGAAAAGGGTGTCGCCGCCCGCGTGCGCGAGCTGGCCGAAAAACTGCATATCGAGCCGTTCCTGAGCCGTCTGCCGGCCGAGTTGTCAGGCGGCCAGCAGCAGCGCGTGGCGCTGGCCCGTGCGCTGGCCAAGGCCGCGCCACTGACGCTGCTCGACGAACCCCTGGTCAATCTCGACTACAAGCTGCGCGAAGAGCTGCGCGAAGAGCTCACTGCGCTGTTTGCCAACGGCGATTCTACGGTCGTGTACGCGACGACCGACCCGACCGAGGCACTGCTGCTCGGCGGTTACACCGCTGTTCTCGATGGCGGCGAACTGCTGCAGTACGGGCCGACCACCGACGTGTTCCGCAGGCCTTGTTCGATCCGGGTCGCACGTGCCTTCAGCGATCCGCCGATCAATCTGGTCTCAGCCAGCGTTGCGGCGCAAAGCGTCGAACTCGCCGGCGGCCTGAATCTGCCCCTGTCTGTGCCCTTGCCGGGCGTCGCAGGTCCGACCGTGTCGGTCGGTGTCCGGGCCAGCTCGCTGCGCCTGCGCGCGCGTGACGGCGACCTGGCATTGCCGGGGCGGGTGGAACTCGCCGAGATCTCCGGATCGGATACCTTCGTGCATGTAGAAACGCTGATCGGCGAACTGGTGGCGCAGGTGACCGGTGTTCACCAGTTCGACTTGAACGCCCAGGTGACGCTGTATCTCGATCCCTCGCAGGTCTACGTCTTCGCCGCCGACGGTGCGCTGCTGTTCGCGCCGGCGCTGGGCGCTCGCTGACATGGCGCGAATCGATCTCGACCTGGCTCACGCCTACAAGGCAAATCCGCAGCACGACGACGACTTTGCGCTGCTGCCGCTCAAGATGAGCTTCGTCGATGGCGGCGCGTATGCGCTGCTGGGGCCTTCGGGCTGCGGCAAGACGACTATGCTCAACATCATCTCGGGGCTGGTCCGGCCGTCGCGCGGGCAGGTGAGCTTCGACGGCAGGGACGTCACCGTGCTGACGCCTCAGCAACGCAACATCGCGCAGGTATTTCAGTTCCCGGTGATCTACGACACCATGACAGTCGCCCAGAATCTGGCCTTTCCGCTGAAGAACCGCGGCGTCCCGGCCGCTCGGATCGCTCAGCGCGTGGGCCAGATCGCCGAGATGCTCGAGCTCAGCGGGCAGCTCGACCTGCGGGCGGCGGGCCTGGCCGCCGACGCCAAACAAAAAATTTCGCTGGGACGGGGCCTGGTGCGTGAGGATGTCTCGGCGGTTCTCTTCGATGAGCCACTGACGGTCATCGATCCCCATCTTAAGTGGCAGCTGCGCCGCAAGCTCAAACAGATCCATCAGGAACTCAAGCTCACGCTGGTCTACGTCACCCACGACCAGGTCGAAGCGCTGACCTTCGCCGACGAGGTGGTGGTGATGACCCGCGGTCGAGCGGTTCAGATCGGCAGCGCGACCGACCTGTTCGAGCGCCCTCAGCACACTTTCGTGGGCCACTTCATCGGATCGCCGGGCATGAATTTCCTGCCGGCGCGCGGCCTTGACGGCGACATCGAGGTCGCGGGGCATCGTCTGGCCGCCCCGCGCGCCGATTTGTCCGACCTGGCGAGCTTCACCGTCGGCGTGCGGCCCGAATACGTGACACTTAGCGTCGCGCAGGCGCCGGGTGCGGTGCCCGTTCTGGTGATCCGGGCGCAAGACATCGGTACGTACTGGCTGCTCACGACCCGGGTCGATGGCGGCGAATCGATCGTGCGTGCGCGGCTGCCGATCGAATCGCCCGTGCCCGCGCCGGGTGAAACCGCCTGGCTGAGCGTCGTCGGTGAACACACCTGTTTCTACCGCAACGAGGAGTTGATCCTATGAAGCCGGTCAATCAGAAGGCGTGGTTGCTGATCCTGCCGGTCGTGTTGTGCGTGGCGTTTTCGGCGGTGCTGCCCCTGATGACCGTGGTCAACTATTCGGTCCAGGACATCATCTCCCCGGAGCGCCGCGTGTTCGTCGGTACCGAGTGGTTCAAGTCGGTGATGCGCGACGACGATCTGCAGGGCGCGCTGATCCGGCAGGTCGGCTTCTCGCTGGCGGTGCTGATCGTGCAGATCCCGATGGGTATCGCACTGGCGCTGTCGATGCCCGCCAAGGGATGGAAGGCGTCGGCGGTGCTGGTTGTGGTCGCCATCTCGCTGCTGATCCCCTGGAATGTGGTGGGCACGATCTGGCAGATCTACGGGCGTACTGATATCGGTCTGATGGGTGCGACGCTGGCCAGGCTGGGTATCGAATACAGCTACACCGGCAACGCCCGCGACGCCTGGCTCACCGTGCTGGTGATGGACGTGTGGCACTGGACGCCGCTGGTTGCGCTGCTGTGTTATGCGGGTCTGCGGGCCATTCCAGACGCCTACTATCAGGCCGCGCAGATCGATGGGGCCAGCAAGTTCGCGGTGTTTCGCTACATTCAGCTGCCCAAGCTGCGCGGGGTGCTGATGATCGCAGTGCTGCTGCGGTTCATGGACAGCTTCATGATTTACACAGAACCTTTCGTGCTGACGGGCGGGGGGCCGGGCAATGCCACCACCTTCCTGTCGCAATACCTGACGCAGAAAGCGGTCGGGCAATTCGATCTCGGTCCGGCGGCGGCGTTTTCGCTGATCTACTTCCTGATCATCCTGCTGCTTTGCTTCATCTTGTACAACTGGATGCAGCGGGTAGGCACCGCCGACAAGACGCAGGCCAGCCATGGATGAACGACGTCTGCGCAAACGTACCTTGTTCCTGGTGCTGTATCTGGTGTTCGCCATCCTGCCGGTCTACTGGATGGTGAACATGTCGTTCAAGACGAACGAAGAGATTCTCTCCACCTTCAGTCTGTGGCCGCAGCAGTTCACGTTCGAACACTACAAGACTATCTTCACCGATGTTTCCTGGTATTCCGGGTACATCAATTCGATGATCTACGTGGCAATCAATACCGTCATCTCCCTGGCTGTGGCGCTGCCGGCGGCTTATGCGTTTTCCCGCTACAGATTCCTGGGCGACAAGCATGTGTTCTTCTGGCTTCTGACCAACCGGATGACGCCGCCCGCGGTGTTCCTGCTGCCGTTTTTTCAGCTCTACACCACGCTGGGGCTGATGGACACCCACATTGCGGTCGCGCTTGCTCACCTGCTGTTCAATGTGCCGCTGGCGGTGTGGATCCTCGAGGGCTTCATGAGTGGCGTGCCGCGAGAGATCGATGAAACCGCCTACATCGACGGTTATTCGTTCCCGCGGTTTTTTCTTACCATCTTCGTTCCGCTCATCAAGGCCGGCGTCGGCGTGGCCGCCTTCTTCTGTTTCATGTTCAGCTGGGTCGAGCTGCTGATGGCTCGCACCCTCACCAGCGTGAATGCCAAACCCATTGTCGCGACGATGACCAGAACCGTCTCCGCGTCCGGCATGGACTGGGGTGTGCTGGCCGCGGCGGGGGTGCTGACCATCGTGCCCGGGGCGATCGTGATCTGGTTCGTGCGGCATTACATCGCCAAGGGTTTTGCGATGGGACGGGTCTGAGATGCACCACCGCTCGGCTGATGCGCAAGGAGTCGGCGATGTTTGAGTGGATGGCCTGGACGCTGCCGGTGGCGGTGTTTTTCACCTGCATCGTGCTGATGCTGATCGGTATGACGGTCTGGGAGATCAGGTCGCCGTCGATCGAACGCCGCGGGCTGCTGCCGATCGCGACCACGCGCGGCGATCGCCTGTTCATCGGGCTGCTCAGTGCGGCCTACTTGAATCTGCTGTTTGTCGCGATCAGCGAGAAGATGATCGGCTGGTTCGGCCTGGCGCAGGAACCATCGATCTGGTTCGGTTTTGTCGCATCAATGCTGCTGCTCGGCTTCGTGCTGCGCAAGGGTTGATGGGGCGGCGCGTGGGCCTGAGATTGACTCGGTCTCAGGCACCGTCGCGCCAATGTCATGGTAGTTACGCTGCGGGCTTCAGCTTCCCGGCCCACATCGAAGAATCACAACGGGAAGATCTACTGAGGAGATGAAAATGAAACTGCGCATGAATGCGGTGGCCTTCGCGGCCATGGCCCTGGTCATGGGCCAGGGCGCGTGGGCGGGGGAGCCCGAGGCGAAGAAGTGGATCGACAGCGAGTTCCAGCCCTCGACGCTGAACAAAGATCAGCAGATGGCCGAGATGAAGTGGTTCATCGAAGCAGCCAAGAAACTGTTGGCCAAAGGCGTGAAAGAAATCTCGGTGGTTTCCGAAACCATCACCACGCACGAGTACGAATCGAAGACGCTGGCCAAGGCCTTCGAGGAAATCACCGGCATCAAGGTCAAGCACGACTTGATTCAGGAAGGCGACGTCGTCGAGAAGCTGCAGACGTCGATGCAGTCCGGCAAGTCGATCTATGACGGCTGGATCAGCGACTCGGACCTGATCGGTACGCACTACCGCTACGGCAAGATCATGAACTTGACCGACTACATGGCCGGCAAGGGCAAAGAATGGACCAATCCCGGTCTGGATCTGAAGGATTTCATCGGCACCAGCTTCACCACCGGTCCCGACAAGAAGCTCTATCAGCTGCCCGACCAGCAGTTCGCCAACCTGTACTGGTTCCGCGCCGATCTGTTCGCGCGCCAGGACCTGAAAGACAGGTTCAAGGCAAAGTTCGGCTATGACCTCGGTGTGCCGCTGAACTGGAGCGCCTACGAGGACATCGCCGAGTTCTTCACCAACGATGTGAAGACGATCGACGGCAAGCCTATCTATGGCCACATGGACTATGGCAAGAAAGACCCGTCGCTGGGCTGGCGTTTCACCGACGCCTGGCTGTCGATGGCCGGCACCGCCGATATCGGTATTCCGAATGGCAAGCCGGTCGACGAGTGGGGCATTCGCGCCTCGGCCGATGGCTGCACGCCGCAGGGCGCGTCGGTGTCGCGCGGCGGTGCAACCAACTCACCGGCCGCGGTCTATGCGTTGACCAAGTATGTCGACTGGATGAAGAAGTACGCGCCGAAGGAAGCCACCGGCATGACCTTCGGGGAAGCCGGACCGGTGCCCGCCCAGGGCCAGATCGCTCAGCAGATCTTCTGGTACACCGCGTTCACCGCCGACATGACCAAACCCGGCCTGCCGGTGGTCAACGCCGACGGTACACCGAAATGGCGGATGGCCCCGGGCCCGAACGGCCCCTACTGGAAGCAGGGCATGCAGAACGGTTATCAGGACGTGGGCTCCTGGACCTTCTTCGCCAACCACGATGCCAATCGCACCGC
>JAYVOV010000295.1:0-1829 GCA_043757735.1 Burkholderiaceae bacterium | reverse complement strand
GCAGGGACGGCGTGGCATCAGAAGCCGCTGTCCCTCTTCGCTTTTGCAAGGGCGCCCGCTTCCTTCAATGCCTTCACGGCGCCCTTGTGCACCGGCGCAGACCAGTTCTTGGTCGGCCGCTTCGCTGCCATCCCGGTCGCGCCCGGCGCGCCGTCCTTGTAAGCGTCATAGCGCTCAATTCAGCGCCTTCGTCAGCAGGTACACGTCATTACCGGCGGGCAGCACGCGCACGTCAGTGCCGTTTGCGGGTCTGCTTGACTGGGTGTCGTCTTGTCGGATCGACGACTGCCTGGCCGAGGTTCATCAATAACAGCGGCCGTCGGTGGTCAAGCGGAGATTGCCCCCCGCTTGGCCGTCGGCAGCGAGAACTCGAGGTTGTCGATCAGCCGCGTGCTGCCCAGCCGGGCGGCGCCCAGCACCACGAGTGCTTCGCCGGCGTCGATTGCATCGTTGGACGGCGCGAGCAGGTCGTGGCTGCGCCGCACGGTGAGGTAGTCGGGCGCCCAGCCGCGTGCGCGCAGTTCGTCCGCGGCCTTGCCCTCGAGCAAGGCCAGATCGCGCTGGCCGGCGAGCACCGCACCGCGCAGGTCCGCCAGCGAACGTGACAGTGCCACCGCCTCGGCCCGCTCGGTGCCGCTCAGGTAGCCGTTGCGCGAACTCAGCGCCAGACCATCCGGTGCGCGTTCGGTCTCGCCCGCGACGATCTCGATTGGCAAAGCGAGCTGGCGCACCATGGCGCGGATCACCATCAGCTGCTGGTAGTCCTTTTTGCCAAATACCGCGACCCGCGGCTGAACCGCATTGCAGAGCTTGAGCACCACCGTGCACACGCCGATGAAAAAACCCGGCCGGAACTCGCCTTCCAGGAGGTCGCCCAGGCCCGGCGGTGGCTGCACCTTGTAGCCTTGCGGCTCGGGGTAGAGATCGCGTTCGCCGGGCGCGAAGACCAGATCGCAGCCAGCCCCGCGCAGCAGATCGCAATCGTGCTCGAAGGTGCGCGGATACGAGTCGAAGTCTTCATTGGGTGCGAACTGCAGTCGATTGACGAAGATGCTCGCGACCACCGGGCCGCCGCGCTCGCGCGCGGTCCGCACCAGCGCCAGATGCCCCTCGTGGAGGTTGCCCATCGTGGGTACGAAACTGGTCGTCGCTGAGCCCGAAAGCGCCTGGCGCAGCGCCGCTATGGCGCGAACCACCTGCATCAGAGCGGTCCTCGCTGGTCAGCCGACATGCTGGCCGAGAAACGCCAGGGCGCGCTGGCGTGCCAGGCTTGCGCTGGGCGCGTCGTACGAACCGCGCTGGTCGCAGTTGAAACCGTGCCCAGCGGCGTAGATGTGCGTGACCGCCTGCGGGTGAGCGGCGGCGATCTGTTTTGCCTGTTCAAGTGTGGGCGATTTGTCCTGGTCGGCGAACTGGAACATGACCGGGCAGCGCGCCTGCTGTGCAATCTGCCCGAAAATGCCACCGCCGTAGTATGGAATGGCGCAGGCGAGCCCGGTCACTTTGGCCGCCGCCACCCAGGCGACGGTGCCGCCCCAGCAGTAGCCGACGATGCCGACCTTGCCGCTGCTGGCGACATGATCCACGCAGGCTTGGACGTCGCGCAGCGCGTCGTCCATCGTCACTTTCTGCATCACCGCCACACCGGCCTGAATTTCTTCAGGCGAATAGCCGGTGTCGTAGCCGCGCTGGGCGCGATCGAACAGGGCGGGTGCGATGGCCAGGTAGCCGTCGGCCGCATAAGCATCGGTGACGGCGCGGATGTGGCTGTTCACGCCGAAGATTTCCTGGGCGACGACGATCGCGCCGCGCGGCTTGCCGGCGGGTTG
>JAYVOV010000294.1:0-6683 GCA_043757735.1 Burkholderiaceae bacterium | reverse complement strand
CGGCGGCCTGGCAGGGGCCTCGATTGAAAGAAGATCAGAACAACCCCCCGCACCGTCTGCCTGTAACCACCAATGATCTGTTCACGATTGATGAGGGTTGACGAGTCCTGACCATCACGCAACTTGATCAATATCAGGCGTCAGCCCACCACGATCAGTGCTCATGCTCACGCTCACGCTCACGCTCACGCTCACGCTCACGCGACGAACTTCCGTTTCACCATGGCACCGCTGAAGACGTCGCTAGGGCGTCTGAGCGACTGACCATCTTTGGCTTCAGCGGACGGGTTCACGGTGACAGGTGCTCGGTTTTCGTGGATCGCTGCGATAGAGGCTCAGGGGATTCTAAATTTTTGCTGCACAGCGAATATTGTTTTATAGATAAATATTCTATATATTTGATTTATTCGCTGTGCAGCGAATAAATCAAAGGGCAGGATTGTGAGCACCGCTGAAGTCGAGAGCGCTTTGATCGCCGAACTCCTGGACGCCCTGCGGGTCCTTCCGGACGTGACGGCTGATCTCGCGTGCCAGAGCGACGTTGACGGGCAGGCCGCGGTGAGCGACGTTTCGGTCTTGATGCAGGTTGCCGGGCATCCGTTGGTGTTGCTGGTCGGGATCCGAAAGGCGCTCTATCCGCGGGATGTCCGGCAGGCACTTTGGCAGATCCGAGATGCGGCGTCGCGGCGCAGTGGTGATGCCGGTGCAGAAGGCGCCGTGCCGCTGCTCGCGGCCGAATCGATCTCTCCGGGCGCCAAGGACCTGCTGAAAGCAGAGCGGGTCGGCTATTTCGACGCCGGGGGCAGCCTGTACCTCCCCGCACCGGGGGCGCTCTTCTTCGTGGACAAGCCACCATCGAAGTCGACCTCCCGGGCCATCCGTTCGCTGTTTTCCGGGCGCCGCGCTCATGTGTTGCATGGCCTGCTGATGCGTCGCGAGGACTGGCTGGGTGTGACCGAGCTGGCCGAGGACGTCTCGGCATCCCCGTCGACGGTGTCGATGGTCTTGACCGAACTGGAACGACTCGACTGGCTGGATTCACGGGGGCAGGGGCCGGGCAAGCAACGGCGTGTGAGTCAGCCTGCGGTACTGCTGGATGCCTGGGCCACGAGCCTGAAGCAGCAACCGGCTGAGGCGATGCGCAGGTTCTTCGTTCCTTCCATGAAGGTCGACGCGCTGGCCGCTGGACTCGACGGTGTGTGTTCTTCGCGTGGGATCGACTACGCGGTCACCCATGAAGCGGCTGCCCAGCGCTACGCCCCTTTTCTGTCGAACGTCTCGCAGGTTCGCATCCGCTTGTTGGCCGGTACGGCCACCGAAGCAGCGCTGGGCGAGCTGGGCGCCCGCCCCGTCAGTGAGGGCGCGAATCTGGTGGTCATCGACGCCAAGTCGCCAGGGGATCTGCTGTTCAGGCAGCGGGTGGACGGTGTCTGGCTGGCCAGCCCGATCCAGACCTACCTGGACCTGGTCCGCGCCGAGGGGCGCGCCAAGGAACTGGCCGAGCACCTGCGCAAGGAAAGGATCGGCTTCTGATGGTCAAACCTTCGCACTTCGGCGGATACAGCGATGCCCACACCGCGGACTGCGAGCGTGTCCTCGTCACGCTGTTGCGCGGGCTTGGGCCCTGGAAGGAGTCGGTCTTCCTGGTCGGAGGTCTGACGCCGCGCTATCTGGTGCCCCAGCGTCCACCCGAAGTGCCTGCGCACGCCGGCACGCTGGATGTCGACATCGTCATCGATCTGCAACTCCTGGCCGACACCGATGCGTACCGCTCGCTGGAGGACAACCTGAAGCGCATGGGGTTCGAGCGCGCTGTCAACGAACAGGGTTTGAAACTTTCGTGGCGCTGGCAGACGCGCACCGAGCATGGGGCGTTGATGGTGCTGGAGCTCTTGGCAGATGCGCCCCAGATCGCCGGAGGGCGGGTGCAGCCGTTGCCGACGGAAGGCACGATCTCGGCGCTCAACATTCCGCACTCGTCCATTGTTTTCGACCTGCATCAGGTCACCGAGATCCGCGCGGAGCTGCTGGGTGAGAACGGCATAGCCACCGAACGCGTCAAGCATGCGGACATCGTCAGCTTCACTTGCCTGAAGGCCTTCGCGTTCGACCAGCGCTTCGAGCGCAAGGACGCCCATGACCTGGTCTATTGCATCGAGCATGCCCCAGACGGGCTCAGCGCCGTCGTCGCAGCCTTTGGCCATGCGCTGGCCGGCACGCATTCAGCCGTCATCCGGGAAGGACTCGATGTCCTCAGGCGCCGATTCGCCAATGACGAGGCGACCGAGGGCTTCCGCAAGGACGGGCCGGTTTCGGTGGCCAAGTTCGAGCTTGCTGAAGGGCCGGAGCCTGAACTCCGCGAGGCCAGGGTGCTCCGGCAGCGCCAGGCCGGTGATCTCATCGACCGGCTGCTCGCCGGCATCGGGTAGCCGGCATGTCGATCGAGTGCCCGTCCATGCGCGATGCCCCGACTGCGGCTCGATCCGAACTGTTCGCGTGCCGGCCTGGGGGTGCCCGCACATCTTCGGCGATTGACCGTCGATTGGTCTCAGCAGGCTCATCTGGTGAGCTTGTTGGCAGTCAGCATTCAAGGTTGACTGGACCACGCTGCGCGCGGTCCTTCCCTATGAATGCAGCGCGCAAGCGCGGGAGGTAAATGGCATCGATCAAGGGCGTAATGCTGCTACCTCTGGATGCAGAGAGCTACCGCCGCCACATGGCGCACCACACTTTCCTGGTCAAGGTGAATTCGGGAACCAAGACACCCGACTCCAGACTTGAACTTACGCGACTCGTGGAGGAGCGCGTTCGGGAGGAGCGCGTTCGGGAGGAGATGCAGCTTCGGCTTTCGGCAACGCGGTTCAGAGTCCTGCGGTGGGAGCAGCTGGACCTGCGCAACCGTTACGTTGTCCGGTTTCGCGAGCTCGATGGCGTCTTTGAGACCGGCAACGGGGTCACCGTGCTCCTCGAAGTCAAGGCGAGTGCAAGCAAGGGCACCTTGAAGACTGGCCTGGAGCAACTGCGTGCCGCGGTGAAGACTGCTACCCACGCTCACGCGAGCACCATTGGGGTCCTGGTAGTCGCTGACCTTGGCGAGTGGTTTGACACGTTCGGCCAGGTCGCAGCGCAGCCATTGGCGGACTACTTTGCGGGCATGGACCTGGACCTACTGGACTGGCCTCCTCGCGTGCCTGTCGGCAAGACCTCAGGCATCTGCGTCTCGTTGATCCCCGGCTCGGCGCTGTGCGAATGGCTGCCGACGGACTCGGAAGGCGACACGGCATGAGCCGGCCGCCACTCAACCTGGCTGAGGCTGGCGTGCCTCGCTTGTCGAACTCGAGTCTGGCGGTTTTGTCGCCCGGCCGGAAGATTTCCATACGTGGTCGAGAGCTTTGCGGGGGACGCAAGAAGTGACTGGATTCACCACCGACTACGTCAATCAGATTGCGATCAATCTGCGCGATCGCTACAGGAGCGGCTTCCCGATCTTGAAGGAACTCGTGCAGAACGCAGACGACGCTGGAGCAAAGTCCCTGGCGTTCGGGTTTCACGCCGGTCATGGGGAGGCAGCCAACCACATGCTGCTCAAGGGCCCGGCTCTTTGGGTGCTGAATGACGGGAGATTCAAGGAAAGCGATCGCCGCGCAATTCGCTCGTTTGGACTGAACGCCAAGGCGGGTGATTCCGGGACGATCGGAAAGTTCGGTCTCGGCATGAAGAGCGTCTTCCACCTCTGTGAGAGCTTTTTCTACTTGGCAAGCCATGGGGGAGAACTCAGTCAAGACTTTCTGAACCCGTGGCGCGCGGAAGACGATGACTGCTCGGAGATGCACGAGCAGTGGGAGACTGTCACAGACCAAGACTTGGGCTGCTTGGAGGCAGTGGCGCGAGCACAGCCCGAGGCATTCAACGGCCGAGATTGGTTCCTGTTGTGGGTTCCTCTGCGTCAGCAGTCGCATGTTCCCCGATCAGGCGAACGACCCATGGCGGCAATCATCGAGCGGTATCCCGGTGAAAACCCCGCAGAGGACCTCGACTTCTTCTCAGACCCCCGCACCGATCAACGCATCGGAGGACTGTTGCCCCTTCTGAGAAACCTGAAGCAGGTGAGGTTTGCCGGGGCGGACATGCGTGAACCGTTCATGGTGACTCTGGAGTCGAACCCTTCAAATCAACGGCTGGATCACGAGACCGACGACGTTCAGATATCTGGCACTGTCAGGGATGATCGCCCGCGCTCTGAGCACATGCACTTCCTGGTTCGCCAGCGCGTGCCAGGTGCCGTTCTGCCTTTCGGCGCGCTGCGTGCGGCCAAGAGCTGGCCGACGTCAATGGTCATCACGGAGGCTGGGACCCGCGAGCCGAGACCCGACAAGGCGGTCGCCGAAGCAGCCGTGATGTTTGCTCATGCAGACAAGCGTGCCGGTCGACTGGACCTGCAGTGGGCTGTCTTTCTTCCAGCCGAGGAGCAGCGTTTCAGCTACGAAGCATGGATACCCAGGTCTTCGCGGGAGTATCGAATCGTCCTGCACGGGCAATTCTTCGTTGATGCGGGTCGTCGGGGTATCGCCGACATGGACGCTTTGGACAAGCCTTGTGAGGTCTTGCCGGAAAGCCCCTCGCAGCATGTCGTGCTGAGGCAATGGAACCAGTCATTGGCGCAGCAGGCCGTGCTGCCGGAGTTCCTCCCGGGACTCTCGGAGTACGTCAAATCCGCTGGACTGAAAGACGACGAGACAGCTGCGCTGACCCGCGCCATCGTGGAGTGCGCTGCGGCGGGCGATGCGGGGTCGCGCGTCGCGTTTTATTCGACGTTTCAGCAATTCATATGCAAGCGCTTTGCCTGGATTCGACGGCTGACGAAGTCAGGGTCGCGTTGGGAGCTCGTCGAGCCGGCCATTGAACCGGTGTTGTCCTTGCCAGCTCCACCCCTGCACGATGCAGAGAGACCGTGGCGAGCGCTGCCTGGCCTGGCAGCTGTGAACGGGTATGCGTTTGCTGATGCAGCGGCCCCCAGTCTTGCGATCGGCCACGCCACCTGGGAGCCGGATCTTCTGATTCGTGCTTTGAAGGGCATCGATGCGCAGATACTGAAGAGCGGGACGGACCTCGAATATCTCGCCAACTTCCTGGAGATGGAGGCTGCGCGGTACGTCCCTAATAGCGACATCCAAGATGCATTGGTCGGCCTCTTGCGAACGTGCCTGCAGGCAGTACGTTTGGTCGACGTTCGCCAGCACAGGAAGATTTTCAAGCGCATCGTTCAACTGTTGTCGCCCGATCGGATATTCGCGTTCGGTCCGCAGGATCCTGCGGCCAAAGGGGCGATACCTGAGGCGCTCTATCGAACGCTCTTGAGCGCTTCGACCCGCGCGCTGCCGGTACCTGGCGATCTCGGTCCGGACGGCGTGACTGCGATCACGAGCGATGCAGACCTCGGTGCCTGGCTGAATGCCATGATGCGGCACGACTTGAGCGAGTCGCACTCAGGCGGCGTTACCAAGGCTCAGCTTCTTGATGCTTCAGAGCGCGTCATTCGAGCAGCTGGCGACGAGACCAGGCAGATATCGCTACTGCGCCAGTGCCGCCGCCTCAAGGTGCTTCGTGCCCGCAAAGGTGCGGATGGCGACATCGAGGGCGTATCCCTGACGGAATTGACTGAGTCCCATGGCCGTGGCTGGGTCTTCAAGGTTTCCGATCCCAATCGGCCTTTGGGATTTGTCCAGAAGCTGGCTCGCGCCCTCCCCGAGATCCGAGTGTTCGTGGTTGGCTCGATCGTCGCGTCTTATGTGAATGGGGTGAGAGAGGATGGCCTTGGCGGGATACCCAGCTCGGAAGACCCCGAGGCTGTGTTGCGCGCAGCGGGTGCACAGGCGACGCCGCCGCTGCTTGGCGACAACTTGCAGCGCGCCGACCTCCTTACGCTGGTCGCAACCGCGAAACTCGACGATCCAAACGTCATCCGAGGCGTTCGATACCTGCTGCACGGATCGCCGGACCACTATCTTGGTAGCGATGTGCTGTGGAAGGATCCGGTCGGTCAGAAGTCACCCTGGGTCAGGCTATGGCGAATGGTCGATGTGGCGCCGTGGCGCGTGCTGGCCGACAGCCTGTGCAGTTCCATACCGGACAAGTGTGCACAGCCACTCGACGTCAAGGCCGTTGATGAGACCTCCGTGCTCAATCGACTTCGTGTGTGCAACGATTTCAGCCGGGTCGATGCGACTGAATTCACTTCCGAGGAGATCGATCTGTTGCTCGGACGGGTGGTGGAGGAACACGCTTGGATGCGCCTGCCGCTTCACCGTGACTTCAGCGGTCACCGCGGTGCGGTGCAGGGTGAATGCTTCTTGGGCCGTGATCCTGAGCTCCCTGTTGGCTTGAGTATTGGCGTTCGGTTCATCGAACCATCTGTCGATGCTGACCACTTGCGGCAGCAGAACCGATTCCTGCGGCCGTGGGACGCGCCGACCGCCGCATCGGTCGTCTTGAGAGCAGCCAGCCCTGTTCAGCATTGGCGGTGCCTGATGGACCTGTTGGGCGCAAATCAAACTCTTGCTGATCGACTGCCGCAGGCCTGGAGTGAAACGGCATGGTTGCCGCTGGAAACCGGTGGCGCAATCGCGTTGAACAGTCTCATCCGCATCAGCAATCTCGACGCTGAAATCAGAGACCTCGCACGC
>JAYVOV010000293.1:0-6708 GCA_043757735.1 Burkholderiaceae bacterium | reverse complement strand
ATGCGCGTGTATTTACTCCCCGGCTCGGCCAGGCCATGGCCTGGGCCGACGACGTCCATCGCGGCCATATGCGCAAGACCACCGACATTCCCTACGTCGCCCATCTGATCTCAGTGGCGGCGCTGGTCATGGAGCATGGCGGCGACGAAGACGAGGCGATCGGCGCCTTGCTGCATGACGCCATCGAGGATCGGTCAGGCGACGATCCGCAGGCAATGCAGCGCGACATCGCGCAACTGTTTGGCGATCGTGTGCTCGCGATCGTCGTCGGCTGCTCCGATGCTGATTCCCAGACTGAAAAAGACCGTGAAAACGGCAACCAGACGCTCTGGAACGAACGCAAGCTCAAATACGTTGCGCACCTGCGCGTGGCCCCCGCCTCAGTGCGGCTGGTCTCGATGTGCGACAAGCTGCACAACGCACGCTCGATCCTCGCTGACTACCGGCGCATCGGCGAACGGCTGTGGGAGCGCTTCAATGGCGGGCGCGACGGAACCTTGTGGTACTACCGCGCGCTGATCGACGCCTATCGAGGCGCGCTGGTCGCAGATGGAATGCCGGCCGACGCGCTGGTCTGGTTCCTGCTCGCAGAGACCGAACGCACGGTGGCTGCTTTCGAGGATCTCGCGGGCGCGCGCTGAGCGCCAGTGGCGCAACCCGTCGCCCAGCGACGGCTCACCGAACAGCCGGTCACTGATCGAACTGCCCGTCCAGGTAGAACCACTGCCCGGCGAGCCGAACGAACCGACTCGTCTCAGCCAGCCGGTGCGCACGGCCGGCGATTTTGTTGCGGGCGACGAATTCGACGATGCCGTGCTCGCCCTCGCACTGATGACGGCGAATCGTCATCCCCAGCCAGCGCAGCGCCGGATCGGGCGCCTCGATGCCTGCTGGGCGGGTGTTCGGATGCCAGGTTTGGATCAGGTAGTCGCGATCGTCCAGCACGTAGGCGGCGTAGCGTGATCGCATGAGACTGAGCGGGTCGGGTGCCTGCAGATGCAGGCGGCCGTGGTGCCAGCGCCCGCAGCAGTCGTCATAGGCCACGCCAGACCCGCAAGGGCATCCGCCCGGCGTTGCCGGTGCGTCAGGCGAGCGGTGCGTCACCATCGCGCACCAGGTGCATGCGACGCACCTCGGGAAGGGTTTCGAGAAAGGCGGCGAGGCGTCCGAAGGGCAGCGGTTCGGCGATCAGGGTGCCTTGCATCCGATCGCAGTCCAGCGAGCGCAGGGCTTTGAGCTCATCGAGCGTCTCGACGCCTTCGGCCATCGCCAGCATGCCGAGCTTGGCGCACAGGGTGGCGATGGCCTGCACGATGGCGGCATTGGCGCGATCGTCGGGCAGCCCGCGCACGAAGACCTGATCGATCTTCAGGCCGTCCACCGGCAGGTTCTTCAGGTACGCGAGCGATGCGTATCCGGTGCCGAAGTTGTCGATGATCACGCGCACGCCCAGCCGGCGCAATTCGGCGATCAGGGTGACGGTGTGCTCGGGGCGTTCGACGAACGCGCTTTCTGTCAGTTCGATCTGCAGCAGTCGCGGCGGGAAGGCGCGTTCGTTCATCAGCCCGTTCAGGCTCGCCAGGAAGCCGTCTTCGGTGAACTGGCGCGCCGAGATGTTCACCGACACGGTGGCGTCCGGGTAGGCGCTCGAGCCGAGTTCGAGCCGGTCTTCGATTGCGCGGCGCAGCACCCACAGGCCGATCTCGCGGATCAGATGGCTCTGTTCGGCGATTGGCAGGAAGCGCTCCGGCATCAGCAGGCCGCGCGTCGGGTGCTGCCAGCGCAGCAGGGCCTCGAAACCGATGACACGCCGCTCGGCGACGTCGAGTATCGGCTGGTAGTGGAGGTCGACCTCGCCGCGCTGCATGGCCAGCGGCAGTTCGCCCGCCAGCTGCAGCTGTTCGGTGCGTTCGTCGGACATGCCGCCCGCAAAGAAGCGGACATCGTTGCGACCCTCCGACTTCACCCGATACATGGCGCTGTCCGCGCACTTGATGAGCAGATTCGCGTCGCTGCCGTCGTCGGGGGAGATCGCCACACCGATGCTGGCTGACAGAAAATACGCCCGGTTCATCAGCACGAAAGGCTTTTCGATCGCTGCCAGCACGCGGCGGGCGATGCGTTCTATCTCGGCCCGCTCCGAGAGCTTCGAGAGCAGCAAGATGAACTCGTCGCCGCCGATGCGCCCCGCCACGTCCTGGGTGCGGATCGTGTCGCGCAGGCGCTGGGCGACCTCGATCAGGACCTGGTCGCCGACCGAATGACCGAGCGTGTCGTTGATGATCTTGTAGCGGTCCAGGTCGATGTACAGGATCGCTGCGGGCTCCTGCCTGGCGAGTCGAGTCTCCAACTGATGGGTGAGGTAGATACGGTTGGGCAGATCGGTCAGCGGATCGTGCAGCGAACGATGGGTCAGGCGTCGCTCGGCGGCTTTGCGCTGCAGATACATCGACAGGTTGCGCGACAAGATCTCGCCAACTTGATCGAAGAAACGTTCGGCACTGAAGCTGGCGGGCGACAGGAACAGCAGCATCGAGAGCACCTTGCCGTTTTCGTCGAGAATCGGTGCGAGGAAGATTGCCCGGGCCTGCAGCCGATCGGCCTGGAAGCGTTGCGCCAGCTGCGGCTCCAGAGAGAGATCGCTGGCCCAATGCGCCCGGCCGGTTTCCCAGGCGCGGCCTTCCGCAGTGCCTGCCAGCAGCGCCACGGATTCGGGCAGGTCGGCGATCATGCGGGTGAACGCAGGGTAGCCCCAGCGCTCGTGAACGCTGTAGGAGTCGCGCCCGGGCAGGCGGGTGAGGTGCGCCCCGCCGTGCCATCCCATCACGCCGCACAGGGTGATCAGGATCGCGGTGATGACCCGTTCAGGATCGCTCTGCTCGCGCATGATCGTCGCGATGTCGCTCTCGACCTTGAGGATGATCCGCTGCTGCTTTTCACGCGTGATGTCGCGCCCGACGCCGCGATAGCCGATGAACTGGCTGCTGGCGTCGAAAATGGCGCGGCCGCTGATGGACAGGAAACGGACCTGACCGTCGGGCTCGATCAGCGGGTACTCGAAGTCTTCCAGCGGCGCGTTCGCTTCCATGCGGGTGCGCAATCGGCTCCAGTCCGGCTGCTCGAAGGCCAGCTGGCCAGTGGGCAGTTCCCAGACATGGCGCCCGAGCAGCGCCTTCACCCAGCGGCCGAGCACCACGCTGGCGCTATCCGACAGATAAGACCAGCGATGATGGGAGCCAGATTCCCAGATCCAGTCGGAACTGAGCTGGGTGAGCTCGCGGAATTTCGCTTCGCTCGCGGCGAGCTGCTGCTGCATTGCCCGAATGCCGGTGATGTCCTGGGCCATGCCGGCAAGCCGGATGATCTGGCTGGCGTCATCGCGTTCGGCACGTCCAACCGATCGGATCCAGATCTGATCGCGCCCCTCGCGCCCCTCGCGCCCCTCGCGCAGGAAGCGGTATTCGATCCGCACCTCGCCACCATTCTTGAGCGCACGACGATGAGCCTGGGTCCAGCGATCGCGGTCGTCGGCGTGGATGGCCGCGGCGAATTGGGATACGGTTGGTTCGCCTTGGGCGCGCTGCCAGCCGAACAGCCGGAAAGCGCCCTCGCTCCAGACAAAGCGAGTGCTGCGTCTGCCATCGGACTGGCGCTCGATCGTCCAGGTGCCAAACGCACCCAGGTATTCGGCCATCGCGTGCTGGCCGTTGATTTCCTGCAGTTCGCGCAGGCGCTGGTCCAGCTTCAGCCGCTGCGCCGCATCGATTCGGCTCGCGTACACCGTCCAGGCGGCCGCGGCAAGTGCGCACAGGCAGGCCAGAACGAGTGCCGGCCGCCAGCCGATCCAGCCGAGCATCGACGCCGCGGCCAGTGCAAGGCAAGCGCCGGCCAGCGCCAGCGTCGGGGCCTGGCCCAGCAGCGTCGCTGCGCGTGGTTCGTCGACATGCCTGGGCTCGACGGCTTGATCGTTACACTTCGGCTGGTTCACGCCTTTTTTCCCACGATGCCCATGGTCACCGACAACACAGTATCTCACCCGCCCGGAGGCTCCCCGCCAAGCACCTGGATGGCCCGATGGATGGCCAGTCTCGCGCCCCAGGCGCGTGTACTCGACCTCGCCTGCGGGCAAGGACGCAACACGGTCGCGGCGCTGGCGCGTGGTGCGCGGGTGCTTGGCGTCGATCGCGACAGCGCGGCCCTGGCGCACCTGCCCGCGCCGGCACAGCCGCTGCAAGCCGATCTGGAGCACGCGCCCTGGCCGGCAGAATTGGCGCTGGATGGCCGTTTCGACGCAATTTTGGTGGCCAACTACCTGTTCCGCCCGCGTCTCGACCTTCTGCCGGGCTGCCTGGCGCCGGGTGGACTGCTGCTCTATGAAACCTTCGGTGCGGGCAATGCCCGCTACGGCCGGCCTTCCAACCCTGCGTTCCTGCTGCGCCCAGGCGAATTGTTCGCCTGGGCCACCCGCCACCGCCTCTGCGTCCTGGGCTATGAACAGGGCTTCGCCGCGCGTGCAGGCGGCGCGATAGTGCAGCGCCTGGCAGCGGTTCGTCCACCTTTCGATGCTGAGCGTTTTCCTCTCGATTGCGAGGAAGTACCACCGGGATCGGGCGCGGCGGGGTTCGTCGGCTAGAATTGCACCTTTGCCGAACCGGCATCCGCACGGAAGTTACCGACCATGATCAAAGGAAGCATCGTCGCGATCGTGACCCCGATGCACGAAGACGGCAGCCTCGATCTGCAGCGTTACCGTCAACTCATCGATTGGCACGTCGCTGAAGGCACCGCCGCCATCGTCGCGGTGGGCACCACGGGCGAATCGCCCACTGTCGACTTCGAAGAGCACGGCGAACTCGTTCGTGTCGCGGTCGAGCAGGTGGCGGGCCGGATCCCCATCATTGCCGGCACGGGTGGCAATTCAACCCGCGAAGCGATCGAACTCACCCGGTATGCGGCCAGTGTCGGCGCCCAGGCCAGCCTGCAGGTTGTGCCGTACTACAACAAGCCCAGCCAGGAAGGCCTGTATCGGCACTTCAAGGCGGTCGCCGAGTCGGTCGATCTGCCGCAGATTCTTTACAACGTGCCAGGCCGCACGGTTGCCGACATGAGCAACGAGACGGTCCTGCGTCTGGCGCAGGTGCCGGGCATCATCGGCCTGAAGGACGCCACCGGCGATCTGCCGCGCGGCGCTGAATTGCTTGCCCATCTGCCGGCCGATTTCGCGGTCTACAGCGGCAATGACGACTCCGCCCTGGCGCTGATGGCGGTTGGCGGGCACGGCGTGATCTCGGTCACGGCGAATGTTGTCCCGGGCGCTATGGCACGCCTTTGCGAAGCCGCGCTGGCCGGCGATTTCGTCAGGGCGCGGGCGCTCAATCGTGAACTCATCCCGCTGCACATGAAATTGTTCGTCGAAGCCAATCCCATTCCCATCAAGTGGGCCCTGCAGCAGATGGGCCGCATCGAGGGCGGCATTCGGCTCCCGCTCACGCCGCTGGCGCAGGGTTTTCACCCAATTGTTCGCGGCGCACTGGTGTCCGCCGGAGTTCTTAAATGAAGTCGGTTCGCTGCTTGTCGGCTGTTCTCGCGAGTGTCGTTGCCCTGGCTGGTTGTTCGGCGATCGATTCCTTGAACGAGAGCAATCGCATTGATTACAAGTCGGCCGGCAAACTGCCACCGCTGGACATCCCGCCAGATCTCATCAACCCCCGCGCCGACGAACGCTTCAACATTCCAGATCGTTCGCTGTCGCAGCAGCGCACGCTGTCGGGTTTCCAGACCGCGCGCGTTGGTGAGCGCCCAAGTGCCGACAGCGCGCGCGTGCTGCCCACCGTGGCCGGCATGCGCGTCGAGCGCAACGGCAGCCAGCGCTGGCTGGTGGTCGATCTGCCGCCAGATCGTGTCTACCCGCTGGTGCGCGAGTTCTGGCAGGAGTCCGGCTTTCTGGTGCAGACCGAAATGCCCGAGGCCGGCATCATCGAGACCGACTGGGCCGAGAACCGCGCAAAGGTGCCGCAGGATTTCATTCGCAACGCCCTGGGCAAGGTCCTCGACAGCCTTTACTCCACCGGCGAGCGTGACAAGTTCCGGACTCGTCTCGAGAACGCAGCCGGTGGCACCGAGATCTACATCACCCATCGGGGTCTGACCGAAATCTACTCGACGCAGTCGCGCGACTCGACTATCTGGACACCGCGTCCGACCGATCCAGAACTCGAGGCTGAGTTCCTGCGCCGCCTGATGGTCAAGCTCGGCGCCGATCAGGCGCGCGCCAGGACGCAGGTTGCGGGGGTGTCTGTCGGCGCTGGTGGCGCCGGCGCGGCGCCAGGCGCGGCGCCAGTCGCCGAGCGTGCGCGACTGGTCACCCTGGACGGTCAACAGGGGATTGAGGTTCTCGAGAGTTTCGATCGGGCCTGGCGCCGTGTCGGGCTGGCGCTGGACCGTGGTGGTTTTACCGTCGAAGATCGGGACCGCTCGCAAGGCGTCTATTTCGTGCGCTACATCGACCCCGAGGTCGAAGCCAAGAATTCTGCCAAACCGGGCTTCTTCGGCAGGCTGTTCAAGTTTGGCGACAAGCGCCCGACTTCAGCTCAGCAGTACCGGGTCAAGGTGCTGGCGCAGGGCGAGATCACGCAGGTCGGCGTGCTGCTGCGCGATGGGCAGCCAATGACAGTCCAGAGTGATCGAGAGACCGGCGTCAAGATTCTG
>JAYVOV010000292.1:0-1842 GCA_043757735.1 Burkholderiaceae bacterium | reverse complement strand
GCTCAGCCGGTCGCGGTAGAACGCCTGCTCCATGGTGAAGCGGGTGCCCAGCAGACCTGCCCGGCTCAGGCCAGCCTCGCGGATAGCCCGCGCGGTGGGGTCGGCGATGTGCAGCAGGGGAATCGTCACCGCTGCTTCGATGGCCGCAGCCACCTTGTGCATGGTGTTCGTGCACAGGACGATGCATTGCGCACCGCCCGCCTGCAACGACCCGGCCGCTTCGGCCAGCAGGCGCCCGGCGGATTGCCAGTCGCCGGCATGCTGGCGCTGTTCGATCTCGTGGAAGTCGACGCTGTACAGCAGCAGTCGTGCCGAGTGCAGACCGCCCAGACGGTTTCGGACAGTCTCGTTGATGATCCGGTAATACGGGACCGTCGATTCCCAGCTCATGCCGCCCAGCAGACCGATGATCTTCATCCTGGAGGGCATCGGAGTTGGATAGACCGCGGAAACAGGCGCGGCAGGAACTCGACTTTGCGAAAGGGGATCTGCGCGAGGGCTTCCAAGGGTCTGTCTCCTGCTCGAATTGGGCTATGCCGACACTTCAAAACACATTACCCGATTCACCCTTTCACGACGCGACGGCCGATCAATAGACGAACTGGGCCCGTACCGAAGTCACTGAAACGGGTCCACGATCCGCGTTGTAGGCCGGCCGCCTGATCCATTGCTGGTCGAAAGTGAGCCAGACGCCCTGGAAAGGCGAAAATCGATAGTAGGCCTCGACGATTTCCTCGGCGCCATAGTTGAGCCGCCCGTCGCCGATGAAAAAACCCACGCCGCCGCGCACCAGGTATTCGCGGTGCACCGATGACAGGCCATTGCGCGCGAAACCCAGGCCGAACGAATCGGCGGCACGCCCCCAGCGGTCGCCCTGCACGAGCACGCCGAACGAGAGCGATCGATCGATTTCGGTGAACGCGTAGGTTTCGGTCCCGCCATCGGCGCGCATTGCCCTGGCGAACAGGCCGACGCCAGGCGCCAGTTCCTGCTCGAGATTGACGCCGATGCCGGTCTTTGCACGCAAGCCGATGCGGGCGCGGTTCAGGTCTGGCGCGCCGCCGGTTACCTGCGACAAGGCCAGGGCGTCGCGGTACGAGGCCATCAGCGCCTGATTCCGATAAACCAGCAGTCGCAGCCGACCGGGGCGTCCGGCGAGCGAGTGGACACGCTCCAATTCGATCTGATCCCCGTAGTGGCGCCCGAGCCGATAATCGAGCACCTGCTGATTGGGCTCGCGCGGCTGGGCGAAACGGCCGGCGCGGATCGCCCAGCCGCCCTGGAAGTACTCGAGCGCCGCACCCCAGGTGTAGCCGCGCGCATCCGCAGCGAAGTCGTAGGCGCCGTGGGTCATCAGCGCCCAGTTCATGAACTGGGTTCGCGGATCATGGCTGTAGGCGTTGTCGTCGAAGATGTCGAGGACCGAGACATTGCCGGCCGTGAGCACCAGGCGACGGCGATCGACCACGCTGGCCAGCTGATTGACATCGGACTCCAGCCGCTCGGTGCTCTCGCCCAGGCCCCAGGTCTGACGCACGAAGGCCCGCGCCCGATACGCGCGCAGGTGCGGCCCCGCCGTCCGCGCGATCTCGCCATTGGTGAAGCCACCCAGACCGGTCAATCCCGACAACGGCACACCCTGCGCAGCCTCTGGATTCAGGTAAAACTCGCCGCCCCGCCAGGTCCGCCAGCCGAGAGCGGCGGTCGCGGTGAAGGAATAGCTCTGCTCGCGGCCAGCGTCGAGGCTGCGCGCGCCGCTGTAGGCGGCACGAAAACTGTCCTTGTTCTGGCGGACATAAGTTGCCTGGAATCGGGCCTGGAAGTCTTCCGTGTCCGGCGTCT
>JAYVOV010000291.1:0-6715 GCA_043757735.1 Burkholderiaceae bacterium | reverse complement strand
CGATCATTTCGCGCTCGGTGTTCGTTGGCGTGCGCGAGGCGGTTCGCGAAATGAAGCGGCTGATCCGCGAGGCCGCCGATGGCCCGCGATCGCGTCTTGAAGCTGGCGCGCAAACGGCTGCCACTGCTGCCACTGCTGCCACTGCTGCCACTGCTGCCACTGCTGCCACTGCTGCCGACCCTGGCAGCCTGTCAACGGTCGCGACAAAGCAAGCTGGCTCGTGATCTACGGCATTGGCACCGACATCGTGATCATTGCCCGGATCCAGGGCCTGATCGCGCGCTACGGTGAACGGTTCGCACGCCGTGTGCTCGGCCCTGAAGAACTGATCGAATACCAGCGCCGGCACACCCGAGGCGCTCATGGGCCAGCCTATGCGGCGCGATACCTGGCCAAAAGGTTCGCAGCCAAAGAAGCGTTCTCGAAGGCTCTCGGGCTCGGCTTGCGTGTGCCCATGACCCTGCTCTCGCTGCAGATTCTCAACGATCGACGCGGTAAACCGGTCGCGCACGCTCGCAACGCGCTCGGGCAGTATCTGCTTGAACGCGGGCTGGTCGCGCATGTCTCTTTGTCAGACGAAATCGACAGCGCGGTGGCTTTCGTCGTCATCGAATCACACCCGGTCACCTGATGCTGCGGCCGGCACCCGAGGGTGCTCCGACAGCCTCCTGGATATTGGAGCCCCTGCGTATGAACATCAAACCTGGTCCAGTCATTCTCGATGTTGCCGGCCCGGCACTGAGTGCGGCTGATCGCGAGCGTCTGGCGCACCCGCTGGTCGGCGGGGTTATTTTGTTCGCGCGTAATTTTGAAAGCGCCGCTCAGGTGGCACAGCTGACCGCGGCGATCCGCCAGGTGCGTGGCTCCCCGTTGCTCATCTGCGTCGATCACGAAGGCGGGCGGGTTCAACGGTTTCGGGCGGGCTTCACGGCGATCGAACCGATGCGCGCACTCGGGCAGCGCTGGGACGAAGATCCATTGGCTGCCTGCCATCACGCCACTGAAGTCGGCGCGGTGATCGGCCGCGAACTGCGCGCGGTGGGCGTCGATCTGAGCTTCACGCCGGTGCTTGATCTCGATCACGGGCCTTCGGGTGTCATCGGCGATCGATCGCTCCACCGCGATCCGAGGGTGGTGACCCTGCTCGCCAAGAGCCTGATGCATGGTCTGCTGCTCTCTGGCATGGCGAACTGCGCCAAGCACTTCCCTGGACATGGGTATGCGCATGCCGACTCCCATCACGAACTGCCGCTCGACGAACGCCCCTTGAAGACCATTCTGGCCGACGATGCCGCGCCCTATCGATGGCTCGGCGCGTCGCTGCTGGCGGTGATGCCGGCGCATGTGGTTTATTCGGCGGTTGACAGTGCGCCGGCGGGGTTTTCGCGGATCTGGCTGAAAACCATCCTGCGCCGGCGACTGAGCTTCAGGGGCCTGGTTTTTTCCGACGACCTGACGATGGAAGCGGCTGCTGTCGCCGGTGGCATCGTTGAACGGGCCGACGCCGCCCTGTCGGCGGGATGCGACATGGTGCTGGTCTGCAACCAGCCAGCCACTGCCGATGCCTTGCTCGACGGTCTGCGCTGGCGCGCGTCGGCACCGTTTGCGGCCCGCCTGGCGGGGGTGCTGCGCTGCGGCGCCACAGAGCCATAGAACGCCTGCGCAACCAACCGATCAACGATGACTGAACGCAAGAAGAACGCCAAGGCTTCGTCGCCGCAGTGTCTGGTCCGGACCGCAGAGACTGCGGTCGGCGAAAATACGCCGGTCGGGCAGACGGGCGAGCCTGCGCCTGACTCGGCTCCTCTCGTCTTCGAACCGAAGCCGATCCTGGCCGGATTGCCCAATCTGCCCGGGGTCTACCGGATGCACGATGCCCAGGGCGCGCTGCTGTATGTGGGCAAGGCGCGCGACCTGAAGAAGCGGGTCTCATCGTATTTTCAGAAAAACCTGGCGAGCCCGCGAACCGCGCACATGGTGTTGCAGGTGTCGGCGCTCGAGACCACCGTCACGAGCTCCGAAGCCGAGGCGCTGCTGCTCGAGAGCAATCTCATCAAGACCCTGCAGCCGCGCTACAACATCTTGTTTCGCGACGACAAGTCCTACCCTTACCTGAAGATCACCGGGCACCGCTTTGCGCGGGTTGCGTACTACCGCGGCGCGATCGACCGTCGCAGCCAGTATTTCGGCCCCTACCCGAGCGCCTGGGCGGTCAAGGAAAGCATCCAGGTTCTGCAGAAGGTGTTTCGCCTGCGAACTTGCGAAGATTCGGTGTTCAGCAATCGATCGCGGCCGTGTCTGCTCTACCAGATCGAGCGCTGCAGCGGTCCTTGTGTGGCCGCGATCACTCCCGAGGCCTATGCCAAAGACGTGGGCGACGCCACGCGGTTTCTGCGCGGCGGCCATCGTGAGGTCCTGCAAACCCTGCAAGATCAGATGCACGCGGCGGCGGCGCAGTTGCGCTTCGAAGAAGCCGCTGTGCTGCGCAACCGCATGAGTGCGCTGTCGCGCGTGCTGCATCAGCAGTCGATGGACACCGGGTCCGACATTGACGTCGACATCATCGCGGTCGAGACGCAGGGCGGCAAAGTCTGCGTGAACCTGGCGATGGTCAGGGGCGGGCGGCACCTGGGCGACAAAGCCTACTTCCCGCTGCATGCCTCGTCTGAAGACACCGTTCCTCAGGTGCTCGAGGCCTTCGCGTCGCAACACTATGGCGACTCGTTCATACCGCCGGTGATTGTCGCGCACGAAGATCCGCAGTCTGAAGCATTGATCGATCTGCTGGTCCAGCAATCGGGCCACCCGGTGCACTGGGTGTCGCGCTCGCAGGGGCAGCGCCGCAAATGGCTGGACATGGCGCGCCAGAATGCCCAGCTTTCCCTGGCCAGACTGCTGGCTGAGGAGGGCTCGCAGAAGGGACGGACCCGGGAATTGGCCCGAGTGCTGGGTCTTGATGACGGCAACGACCTCGCTGCGCTCAGGATCGAGTGCTTCGACATCAGCCACACGATGGGCGAAGCGACTCAGGCCTCGTGCGTGGTGTTCGCCGGGCACGACATGCAGCGCGGTCAATACCGCCGCTACAACATCGAGGACATCGTCGCCGGCGATGACTACGCGGCGATGCGCCAGGTGCTCACGCGTCGCTACAGCAAGCGCGGCGAGGGCGACGTCACACAGGAACCGCCGTCGATGCCCGATATCGTGCTGATCGACGGCGGCAAGGGACAGGTCGAAGTCGCTCGGCAGGTGTTTGAAGAACTGGGGCTCGATACCGGCACCCTGGTCGGCGTCGCAAAAGGCGAAGACCGCAAGGTCGGCCTGGAGACCCTGGTGTTCACCGATGGCCGGGCGCCCATCGCACTGGGTCGTGATTCAGCCGCCCTGATGCTGGTTGCCCAGATCCGCGACGAGGCGCATCGGTTCGCGATCACCGGCATGCGGGCGCGTCGAGCCAAGGCTCGGAACACCTCGCGCCTCGAGGAAATAGAAGGTGTCGGACCGCGCAAACGTCAGCGCCTGCTGGCCCGATTCGGCGGGCTGCGTGGCATCATGGCAGCCAGCGTGGAGGATCTCGCGCAAGTGGAAGGCGTCTCGTCGAGCCTTGCCGAGGAAATCTATCGTCGCCTGCACTGAGCCCCTGCAACCTTGCCCCTGAACCTGCCCACCTTCCTGACCTGGCTGCGGATGCTCGCCATCCCGCTGCTCGTAGCGATCTTTTACGCGCCGCTCACCCCGATGACCATGAACATTGCCGCCACCGCGCTGTTCGTGGCGGCGGCGATCACCGATTGGGTCGATGGCTGGCTGGCCCGACGCCTTGGTCAGACGTCTGCTTTTGGGGCCTTTCTCGATCCGGTGGCCGACAAGCTCCTGGTTTGTGCGGCACTGGTCATGCTGGTCGAGCTGAATCGGGTGCACGCCCTGATCGCGGTCATCATCATCGGGCGGGAAATCACCATCTCGGCCTTGCGCGAATGGATGGCGCAGATCGGCGCGCATTCCAGTGTGGCCGTGCATTCAATGGGCAAGTTCAAGACGATCGCGCAGCTGGTCGCCATTCCCATGCTGCTGTTCAACGAACGCCTGTTCGGCGTACTGGATTGCCGACTGCTCGGGCGCTGGCTGATCGTGGTCGCCGCCATTCTCACCGTCTGGTCAATGCTGTATTACCTGCGCCGCGCGTGGCCGTATCTGCGTGACGCAGCTTGAACGTCCAGATTCTTAAAACTGGTTCACCGGCCCAGTTTGACAGCGTCGAATTAGCATATATAATCTTACTTCTGTTGAGTGCGCGGGAGTAGCTCAGTTGGTAGAGCGCAACCTTGCCAAGGTTGAGGTCGAGAGTTCGAGACTCTTCTCCCGCTCCAGAATTCAAAGGGAAGCCAACGCTTCCCTTTTGTTTGTCTGCGTCAAGTGTTTGTCTGCGTCAAGTGTTTGTCTGGCCCATTCAGCAGCAGACTGGCGAAGCAGGGCGGGGTGGCAGAGTGGTCATGCAGCGGCCTGCAAAGCCGTCAACGCCGGTTCGATTCCGACCCCCGCCTCCACACAGCCGTCGCGCATCACCGTAACTTAAGCTGGCCCTTGCGATAGGCCTCTGAGGCGAGCTGGTAATAGCTGATCGCTTCATCGACGAGGTGTTCGCTGATCTTGTCCTGCGGCGCCGGTTTACCCGTGACAGCATCGACGACCCGATAGCGTCCGTTGGGCCGCAGTTCGACGATCCGACCACTCTCGTAGTAACCCACCGTCTGGTAGTTGGCCATCAGTGCGCGCTCGTGGTTCGCCCCTTCGCGCAGGATGTCATGACCGAAGAAGCGCGAGCGGTATGAGAAGTTCAGGATGCCCAGCAAGGTGGGGGGGACGTCGATCTGTGACGCGATTGTTTCGACACGCCCGGGCTTCACGTTGGCCGGCGAGTAGATGACCATCGGAATGTGATATGTCTCGAGCGGCAATTCCTGTTTGCCGCGACCCCGATGGGTGTGGTCGGCCACCAGTACGAATACGGTCTGATCGAACCAGGGCCGCTGGCGCGCCTGCTCGATGAATTGACCGATGGCGTAGTCGGTGTATTTGACGCCGCCATTGCGGCCGGTCTTGCTGGGAATGTCTATCCTGCCCTCGGGGTAGGTGAAGGGCCGATGATTCGAGGTTGTCATCACATGCGCGAAAAACGGCTTTCCTTGTGCATGACGGGCATCGAGTTCGCGCAGGGTCAAAGAGAACAGATCCTCGTCGGCCACCCCCCAGATGTTCTCGAAGTGGATCTGGTCTGCGCGCAAGGCCGTGCGGTCGATGACGGTGTAGCCATTGCCAGCGAAGAAGGTGTTCATGTTGTCGAAATAACCGTAGCCGCCGTAGAGGTACAGGGGTTCGTAGCCCTTGTCCTTGAAGATCTCCCCGATGGTGAACAGGTTGCTGTTGTCCGGCCGCTTGACGATCGAATGGCCAGGCGTTGGTGGCACAGACAGCGTCAGGGCCTCGAGCCCGCGCACCGTGCGGGTGCCGGTTGCGTACAGCCGAGTGAAGAGCAGACCTTCCTTGGCCAGCCGGTCCATATTGGGCGTGACGCCCTCGGTATTGCCGAAAGCGCTCATGAACGAGGCGCTGAAACTCTCGATCGACACCATCACCACATTGAGCCGGCGCGGCGGATCCTGAGCCACGATCTCGCGCTCCAGCGGATGCTGGGCCAGTGTTGTCTTTTGAAAGCCGGCGATCTTCACCGCCAGTTTCGAGAGCGCCTTGCCGCGCGGCATTGTCCGGTAGTAGCGCTCGTAGTCGATCTCGTTGTAACGGAACGCATGCCAGAAATCGAAGTAACCGTTGCCAGCCAGCTCATTGAGCTGACCGTTCTCTGAGAACTCCTGGTATCGGGCCTCGCACGCCAGCAACAGCGCGCCCGGGGCGAGCAGGCCCAGAATCAACGCGGCACGCCAGCGCCCGGCAAACCCTGAGCCGGCTTCACGAAGTGGTGCGGTGCCCCAGCGCCAGGCCAGCCACCAGACGAGTGCGGCGGTCCCGCCAACGCCAGCGAGCAGCGCAGGGAGGTTGTAGGACTCCCGGATATTTCCGATCACCTCGTTGGTGTAGATCAGATAGTCGACTGCGATGAAATTGAATCGCGACGAGAATTCGTTCCAGAAGGTGAATTCGGAAAACGCCACGAAGCAGACCAGCAGTGACATTGGCGCGAGCCAGGCGGCGGTGCAGATCCGCAATACCCGGGTGCCGCGCGGGCTTCGCGACGGCCACAGGGCAAATAGCCAGGCCAGCGGTGCCAGGCCGACCAGGCCGACGCACAAATCGAACACACTGCCGATCGCAAGCGCCGGCAGCAGCAGCCACGGCGAGAACAGGGTTAAATCCTGGTTCGCGATCGCAAGGCCAAGCCGCACCAGCGCGTTGATCGCCAGAAAGATCAGCAGCAGTCTGCCCAGCGAGCGAAACCGGCCGCTGAAGGGTGAGAGCGCGTTCACGACCTGTGTGAAGCGCTTGCGCAGTTGCATCGGCATCCATTGATTGCTGCACCGGGACTTACGCGGGGCGCTGTCCGCGCGACGCGATACCGATGCGTGTGACTCAGCAGCCTGCTGCCAGCAGCGTCTGTCAGCTGAGGCCAGCGAGTCTAGCAGACGCTTCAGCAGCCGAAATCAGCCACGCGCGGTCATCGAACGGTGCTCGTCGTTGCGCCGCTGGCCCCCGATGA
>JAYVOV010000290.1:0-1846 GCA_043757735.1 Burkholderiaceae bacterium | reverse complement strand
CGGTCGATGCGGTGATGCTCAACCTGCACGGCGCAATGATCGCCGACGGTTACCCCGATGCCGAAGGCGATCTGCTGGCGGGCGTGCGCGCGATCGTGGGCCCCGATGTGCCGATCGTGGGCGAACTCGATCTGCACTGCCACCTGACGCAGCTCAAGGTGTCGTCGGCCAATGCGCTGGTGATCTTCAAGGAATACCCGCACATCGATGTCCGCGAACGCGCGGCAGAGGTGTTCACGCTGCTCGAACGCATCCTGGACGAGGGCCTGCAGCCGACCATGGCCCTGCACGACTGCCGGATGCTGGGCTTCTACCCCACCACCCGCGAGCCGATGCTGGGCATCGTGCGCGAGATGCAGCGTCTTGAAAAAGAACCAGGCATTCTGTCTGTGTCGTTGGCGCACGGTTTCCCCTGGGGCGATACCCCCGAAGTAGGCACTCGCGTGCTGGTGGTGACCGACAACGATCCGGCGCTTGCTCAGCGCACCGCACGGGCGCTCGGCGAACGCATCTGGTCGGTTCGCGATCAGATGGTGCCGCCGCTGTTCGGCATCGATCAGGCCATCGATCATGTGCTGCAGGCAGCCCCACATGCCAAGCCTTTCGTGCTGGCCGACACGGCCGACAATGCCGGCATCGGCGCCTGTGGCGACTCCACCTTCCTGCTGGCCCGCCTGATCGAGCGCGGTGTCGGCGGCGTGGCGCTGTCGCCGCTCTGGGACCCGGTAGCCACCTCGCTGGCACACGATGCCGGCGTGGGTGCGCAACTGGCAATGCGGATCGGCGGCAAGCTCGGCCCGGCGTCGGGCCCGGCGCTGGATCTGACGGTTCGAGTGATGGGGCTGGCGCACGACGCCAAACAACCCTTCGGCGGTTCGATCGCACCGATGGGCAATGTGGCGTGGCTGCGCGTCAGGGTCGGCAGCGGCAGCGGCAGCGGCAGCGGCGTCGGCAACGGCAACGGCAACGGCAAAACAGTGACGGACGCATCGAGCGGACTGAGCGATGCCATCGACATCGTGGTCAACGACTCGCGCATTCAAAGTTTCCATCCGGATTGTTTCCGCGAAGCCGGGATCGATCCCGCTCGGTACCGGGCGCTGGTGGTCAAGTCGACCCAGCACTTCCACGCGGGATTCGCGCCGATTGCGCGCGAGATTCTCTACCTGTCGGCGCCTGGCACCGGATCGATGAATTTCGGGTCGTTGCCGCACACGCGGGTGACCCAGGCGCTATGGCCCAGGGTTGCCGATCCGCATGCCGAATGATTCAATCAGCCGATCCGATCAGACGACTCGATCAGCCGATCCGATCAGCCGATCCGCGCCGGAATCCGCACTGGCATCGACACGAAGCCGTGGACAAAATTCGACAGCGTGCGCTGCGCGCTGCCGGTCACTTCGATGGCCGGAAAGCGCTTGAGAATCTCCTCCCACAGAATGCGCAGCTGCAGCTCGCCCAGACGGTTGCCCACACAGCGGTGAATGCCGAAACCAAATGACAGATGCTGGCGCGGCCGCGCACGATCGATGATGAACTGATCGGCGTTTTCGATCGCATCTGAATCGCGGTTGCCCGACAGGTACCACATGGCCAGCTTGTCGCCCTTACGGATGGTCTTGCCGGCCAGAACGTAGTCCTGCAGCGCGGTGCGGCGCATGTGCGCCAGCGGCGTCTGCCACCGGATGATCTCGGGCACGAGGCTCGTCACCAGCGCGGGCTTGTCGCGCAGCTTCTGGTATTCGCCCGGGTGCCGGTTCAACGCCAGCAGGCCGCCGGTGATCGAGTTTCGGGTGGTGTCGTTGCCGCCGACGATCAGCAGCAGCACATTGCCCAGGTACTCGTC
>JAYVOV010000289.1:0-6730 GCA_043757735.1 Burkholderiaceae bacterium | reverse complement strand
TGCATGCCCCGGTCGGTTTCGCCCGCATGCGGACTGTTCCAGGGGACATCAGTGAGTGACGCAGCCTTGCCTGTCAAACGAGCGCCCGCAAAGCGGCGTCCGGTGACGTTTGAGAAGTTTTTCCAGCGCAGGTCGACCATTGCCTTTCTGATGGCGTTGCCGCTGATGCTGATCATCTTCGGGCTGGTCGCCTATCCGGCGGGTTATGCAGTGCATCTGGCCACGCTGAACAAAGGCATGGAGTATTTTGTCGGCTTCGACAATTTCACCTTTCTGTTCGGCCGCGACACCTTCTGGATGGTGGTCAGACAATCGGTGGTGTTTGCGGTGACTGCGGTGATCTTCAAGTCGATCATCGGATTTGTGGTTGCGCATTTCGTGCACAACATTCCTGCCAAAGGCCAGCGCAAGTGGCGCGGCATGCTGCTGGTGCCCTGGGTGATTCCGCCGGCAATGAGCACGTTGGCCTGGCTCTGGCTGTTCGATCCGTCCTACAGCGCATTCAACTGGATCCTGGCGGAAATCGGCGTCGCTGCGGTGCCATGGACCGGCGATGCAGACTGGGCGCGCTTCTCGGTGATTCTCGTCAACATCTGGATCGGTGCGCCGTTTTTCATGATCATGTATCTGGCAGCGCTCAAGTCGGTGCCCGAGCAGCTGTTCGAGGCTGCTTCCATTGACGGCGCCAACTGGTGGCAGCGCATCTGGTACATCACGCTGCCGATGATGCGCAACATCATCTCGATCACGATCCTGTTCTCGCTGATCGTCACCTTCGCCAACTTCGACATCGTTCGTGTGCTGACGTCGGGTGGCCCGGTCGATTCGACGCATGTGTTCGCGACATGGGCCTTCAGGCTCGGTATCGAGGGCGGCGACATTCCATTGGGGGCGACGATCTCGCTGTTCATGGTGCCCATTCTGGGCGTCGCCGCGGTGTTCATCCTGCGCGATATCAACAAGCGTGGAAATGAGGCCTGACATGACAACCGCCACCGTGACGGCTCCCCGTTTGTTCACCTATGGCAGCATGTCGCGCGACCGCAAGCGCGCGCTGATCTGGTCGTACTTCTTCCTGGTGGTGTTCGCGATCTTTTTTCTGACGCCACCGGTTTACATGCTGATCACCTCGCTGAAGTCGAGCGCCGAGATCTCCGCTGGCGTGAGCCCATGGATCGTGGCGTCGCCCACGCTCAGCAACTTCTTCGGCCTGCTCACCGACCCGATCTTCATCCGGTTTTTCTGGAATTCAGCGATCGTCTCGATCGTTGTCGTGACGGTCACCATGATCGTCAGCGTACTGGCTGCGTTCTCGCTGGCCCGCATGAAATTCTGGGGATCCGCGACCCTGGCCACCGGCGTGTTCCTCACCTATCTGATTCCCGATACGCTGCTGTTCATTCCCTTGTTCAAGATGTTCGCCTGGATCAAGGACACGACGGGGCTCGAGCTGATCAATCAGTGGTGGGTCCTGATCATTTTGTACCCGACGCTCACCGTGCCGTTTTGCACCTGGATCATGATCGGCTACTTCGCGAGTATCCCGAAGGAGCTCGACGAGGCGGCGATCATCGATGGCGCAAGCTGGATCCAGACGCTGTTCCTCATCTTCATTCCGGTCGCAATCCCCGGGATCATCGCGGCGACTATTTTCGCGTTCACGGTTTCGTGGGCGCAGTTTCTTTATCCGCTGGCGTTTACGACCTCGGCCGATCAGCTGGTGCTGCCGGTGGGCATCATCACCACGCTGATCAAGGGCGACGTCTTCAACTGGGGGCAGATCATGGCGGGCGCTCTGCTCGGTGCGGCGCCGCCGCTGATTATTTATGCGTTCCTGATGGACTATTACATCGCCGGTCTGACGGCCGGTTCGACCAAGGGTTGAGGCAGGCAGTCGGGACAGAGACACAGGGGAACAAGTCAATGGCCGTTGTAACGCTGAAGAAGATCGTCAAGTACTACGATGAAACGCTGGCTGTGCGCGGCATCGATCTGGAGATCGCCGACAAGGAATTTCTGGTGCTGGTCGGCCCATCGGGCTGCGGCAAGACCACTACCCTGCGCATGATCGCCGGTCTGGAAGATATTTCCGATGGCGAGATCATGATCGGCGACACGGTTGTCAACGACGTGCCGCCAAAGGACCGGAACATTGCGATGGTGTTCCAGAACTACGCGCTGTATCCGCACATGTCCGTCTATCAGAACATGTCGTTCGGCCTGAAGCTCAAGCGCGTCGACAAGAGCGAGATCGATCGGCGGGTGCAGGAGGCCGCGCGCATCCTGGACATCGTTTCCTTGCTCGATCGAAAGCCCAAGCAGCTTTCGGGCGGCCAGCGCCAGCGCGTCGCGATGGGGCGAGCCATCGTTCGTGATCCAGCAGTGTTTCTGTTCGATGAACCTCTATCGAACCTCGATGCCAAGCTGCGGGTTCAGATGCGCACCGAGATCAAGAAGATTCACCAGAAGGTCCGCACCACTACCGTTTATGTGACCCACGACCAGGTCGAGGCCATGACCTTGGCCGATCGCGTGGTCGTGATGAATCATGGGGTGATCGAGCAGGCGGACACGCCGCAGCAGCTCTATCACAACCCGCGCACCAAGTTCGTCGCGGGTTTTATCGGGTCGCCGGCGATGAACATGATTCCGGTGGGCCTGCTGGACTCTGGCAGCGGCCTGACTCTCGATCTGGGGGCGGGCTTGCAATTGCAGGTGCCCGCCGAGCGCGCCGCGCAATATCGGCCCTTCGTGGGCAAGGCCCGGCTGCTGCTGGGACTGCGGCCTGAACACCTGACCGACACCGCCAGCCTGTCGCAGGCCGGCGGCGTGCCTGAAGGTCAGACATTTATGCCGACGATCGACGTCAGCGAGCCGATGGGCATGGAGACGCTGGTCTATTTCCAGCTGCAGGGCCTCACCGTCTGCGGCAAGGCCAGCCCGGATGTCGAGGCGGCTTCAGGCAAGCCGATGCAGCTGACCGCAAAGCTGCAGAACATGCACCTGATCGACGACGAAAGCGGGCTCGTGCTCTAGGGACGCTTCGCCTGGTAAACCTGCGGATTCACCGTGTGTTCGTGATTCGGCCTGCCATCGAGCACCTCGATCACGTTTTGCATGGCAGTGCAGGCCATGCGGTTCCAGGCTTCCCAGGTGACTCCAGCCATGTGCGGCGCGCAAAGCACATTGGGCAGCCCGATGAGCGGGTTGCTTTGTTCTGGCGGCTCGCTTTCGAAGACGTCAAGACCGGCGCCCAGGAGATGGCCGCTGGTCAGCGCCTGTGCCAGTGCTGCTTCGTTGACGATGCCACCGCGTGCGGTGTTGATGAGCACCGCGCCCTTCTTCATCTTGGAGAGCCGAGCCGCATCGAACAAGTTGATGGTGCTCGCGTTTTTCGGGCAATGAATCGATACGTAGTCGGCACTGGCCAGCGCCTGATCGAGATCCGCCACGGGTGTTGCGCCGACCGAGCGAACATAGTCCTGCGTGATCAGCGGGTCGTAGACCTGCGTGTCCATCTCCATGGCGACGCAACGCCTGGCCATGCGGCTGCCGATGCGCCCGAACCCGACGATCAGCACACGTTTGCCGCACAGATCGACCGGGAAGTTCTCGAAGCGGCTGGCCCAGCGGCCACTGCCGACTCGCGAATGCAGATCGTTCAGACGCTTGGCAAACGCGAACATGAAGGCCATCGCCTGTTCCGCGACCGAGACCGAATTGGCTGTTCCGGTCAAGAGCAGCGGGATGTTCCGGCGCGTGAGCGCAGGTACGTCGACCGCGTCGTAGCCGACGCCGATCCGTGCAACTGCCTTCAGCTGGGGCGCCGCGTCGAGTTCCGGGTCCGCGAAGGGCGTCAGGCCCAGGATCACGGCATTCACATTGCCCAGCAGGGCGCGAAACTCGGACTGAGTCACCTTGGGCCCGAATCGTTCGAGCACGATATCGCTGCGACCCTGAAGCGGCTGCAGGCTGTCAGGGGCGCTCGTTTCGGGGAGAAGAATGCGGTGGGTCAAAGTAGGCTCCTGTTCCAGGTTGGGCTGAGCACGATCTCGTTGATGCAGACGTGCTTCGGCGCCAGCACGACATGCATGATCGAGCTGGCGAGGTCTTCGGGCTGCAGCAGGCGCGCGCGATCTTCGGCGCTGACCGGCACCGGGCGTTTATCCAGAATGGGCGTGGCCACTTCAGCGGGGCAGATCACCGTTGAACGGATGCCATTGCGAAACTCTTCCAGATTGATGCTGTAGCTCAAGGCGACGACACCGTGCTTGGCCGCTGCATACACCGATCCCGAGACCTTGCTGTGGAAGCGTCCGGCCCATGATGAGGTATGGATCAGCAGCCCGTCCTGCTGCTTGCGCATCATCGGCAGCACCGCGAGCGCCGCATAGAACGCGCCCGACAAATTGGCTCGGACGACTTCGTCGATCCCCGCCGGTGTCAGCTCGGCCCACGAGCGCTTCTGGATGTTCAGTCCCGCGTTGTTGATCAGAATGTCGAGACGGCCCTGGCTCTTTTCGATGTGCGCCGCGATCGCCGACACCCGTGCCGAGTCCATCATGTCGCCAGTCTGGACCTCGGCCTGACCGCCGGCCTCAGTGATTCGCCGCGCGACTTTTTCAAGCGGCTCTGCGCGCCGGCCGGTGAGCACCACCGACGCGCCTTGCGCGGCCAGTGCCAATGCGGCGGCCTCGCCGATTCCCGTACCTGCACCCGTGACCCAGGCGACCTTGCTCTTGAGCTTATCCATGCGTATTCCTCCGTTTGATGGTTCCAGAGTGGCGGCCTGAATACTGTGTTCAGGCCCTTTAAAGGCGATCGATCAGGTAGGGTTCCCACGCGTCGATCGAGACCGTCAGATCAGGGTCTGCCGATTCACCCCACAACTCGCGCGCCTCGAACACCACGGTGTACAGCCAGTGCGGATCTTCCCCCTTGCCGGCTGCAACCGAATCCGGAAACACATGGCAGCCACGGATCGCTTCGACCACGCCGCAACGGTCCCGTGCATAGCGCGGCAGGCGGGTATGCGTGGCCGGATGCTGATTGCGCGTGCGCACCCGATCGCCCGGCTTGAAGGTGGCCGGCGCAGCGGCCGCCCTTTCAAAACTGGTGCGCGTCAGAGCCTTGGGGGCGTCGGCTGCTGTCAGCACCCGCTTCACCGCTGCTGCGGGGTGCAAGGCCCGTCCGGTCGCGAGTTCATCCCCGCCGATCAGGCCGTATTGCAGGCAAAGCGCTTCCATGCCGAACTGCCACTTCTGGTAATAGCTGCTGCCGAGATAGACCACCGGCGGCAGCGATTCACGGGAGGTCCGGTTGATGTCGATGTTCCACAGGCCGAGGTAAGTGGTCGCGCGGTTCATGGCCAGCACGCGACCCTCCCATCGGGCATGAAAAACCGGTTCGTTTTGATCTGGTTTGACCGGTCCGAATCCGTGGATGCCGCCCATGTCGTGGACAGTGTTCATGGCGCGGCCTCTCCTGGCAACTGGGCCAGTGCGGTGCCGATCATCGCATTGCGGGTGACGAGCGTGGCGAGCTGGTCCTCGGACCAGCCGTCGGTGCCGTCCGGTCGCATCGGCACAACGAGATAGCGGGTTTCGGCGGTGGAGTCCCACACGCGGATCTGCGTGCCGGGAGCGAGCGCAACGCCGAAGTCGCCGAGCACGCCACGCGGATCCATCACCGCACGCGACCGGTACGCGGCGGATTTGTACCAGACCGGCGGTAGTCCGAGCAGTTCCCACGGATAGCAGGAGCACAGGGTGCAGACCACCATGTTGTGGCGTTGCACTGTGTTTTCGACCGCGATCAGGTGCGTGGCGCGCGGCCCGATCGCGAGCGTCTCGGTTGCCGCGCTGGCGTCGGCCAGGAGCTGCTGCTTGAACCCGGCGTCGATCCAAGCCCTGGCGACAATCCGTGCGCCGATGTGCGGGCCGACCTTCGTCTCGTAGGCTTCGACGATTGCATCGAGCGCGCTGGGGTCGATGTAACCCTTTTCACTGAGCAGCGTTTCGAGTGCGCGCACACGCACGTCCATTTCGCTGAGTGTGGTGCCGTGCTCGTGGCCGCTCGAAGGGGATTCCATCGCCGCAATCTAGTTCATCGGCCGACGGACCACAAGCCCGTCCACGCGGCTTGCCACGCCTGTCTGCAGGTGGTGATAGCGCGGCTGGCAGACACGAATGGAGAGCGCAGGCGATGAGTCACGAAAAGCTGATTTCGGAATTGACGCAAAAGCGGGCCAAGGTGCAGGCCGTGGGTGGCGAGGTCAAGCTGGCACGGCGTCGTCACCGGGTTCGGTGCAGTGGATGGGCGCGACATCGCGGTCGCCTTCTTCGACCTCACCACACTGGGCGCCTCTTCGGCGTTCCACAACATCAGCAAACTGGGCTACCTGCGCGAGCACGCCAGCAAGGCTGGCATTGCCTGCGTGTTTCTGGTCGAATCCGCTGGTGCGCGCATGCCCGACATCCAAGGCGCGCGGGGCATGGGCCGCGTCGGTATGGGCGGGCAGCGCGGGCGCGAGCGTGAAACACCCTGGATCACAGCGGTGCTCGGCCCCTGCTACGGCATGGGCACCTGGTACACGGTGCAAGCCGACGTCGCCATCATGCGCAAAGGCGCTTCGATGTCGGTTGCGAGCCCCAAGGTCACTTCGGTTGCGCTGAGCGAAGAGGTCACTGCCGAACAGCTGGGCGGTTGGGAAGTCCATGCCCGCACCACC
>JAYVOV010000288.1:0-6740 GCA_043757735.1 Burkholderiaceae bacterium | reverse complement strand
GGCGGGCCCAGCGGCCTGCGCAGCAACCTGCTGTTTGCCTGGATGAAAGACGCAGGCGCTCTGCCAGAACGCTTTGCGCAATGGGACTGGACCACGGTGGCGCAGCGCATTCAGCCGCAAGACCCACTGATGCCTGAGGTCCTTGCCGCGCGTGAGGTTGTGGCCGCGTTCCTGGCTACCCGCACGAAGGCAGAACTCGAGCGCGAGGCGATTGCCCGCAGACTCCTGCTCGCGCCAGTCAACACCATGGCCGATCTGCTGGCCAGCGCGCATCACAAGGCTCGCGGCTATTTTGTCACGGTGAACGAGGGCGGCGAAATGCGAACGCTGCCAGGTGCGTTCGCCCTGGGTCCGATGGGCATGTTTGCGCCCGCCCGGCCCGCTCCCGAACTCGGACAGCACAACGATGACGTTCTGAATGCGGCGGTCCGCTCACAACCGGCATCCAATCCAAGCCTCGAGCGCACGTCGCGCCCCCTCGACGGGCTGAAAGTGCTCGATCTTGCCTGGGTGGTTGCCGGCCCGGCACTCGGCCGAGCCCTGGCCGACCACGGTGCCACAGTGGTACGCGTGGAGTCTTCGGTGCGCATCGAAACGGCACGTCTCATGGGCCCGTACTGGGAGGGCAAGGTCGACCCACAGCGCAGCGCGCTCTTCGACACCTATAACGTCGGCAAGCTGGGGCTTGCCCTGGACCTCGCAAGCCCCGAGGGCCAGGCGGTGGTGCGCGACCTTGCCCGATGGGCCGACGTGGTGGTCGAGAGCTTCATCCCCGGCCAGCTGGCGCGCTGGGGCCTGTCGCCAGACGCGCTGCGCGCCGCTAATCCACGACTGGTGGGGGTCTCGACCTCCCTGATGGGTCAGACCGGGCCATCCGCGGCGTTGTCCGGCTACGGCAATGTCGGCGCCGCGATGGCCGGCTATCAGGCCATCGTCGGCCGGGTGGGCGAGGCACCGATCGGCCCGTTCGGGCCCTATACCGATTTTGTCGGTCCGCGCTTCGGGCTGGTCGCGCTGCTCGCCGCAATCGACCGTCAGCGGCGGACCGGCGAAGGCTGCTGGCTCGACATCTCTCAGGCCGAGGCGGGCATACAGTTTCTGGCGCCGCTGATCGCCGATGCCGCGGCCACCGGCCGCATCGCCATGGCCATGGGCAATCGCGATCCCCAGTTCGCGCCGCACGGCGTGTTCCCCTGTTCGGGACAAGACCGGTGGGTCGCCATCGTCGCACGCAGTGACGCCGAATGGGCCCGCCTGGCAGACTGCGTCGGTGGTGAGGCGCTCGACGCAGCCTTCATCAGCTTGGCTGGCCGAAAGGCGGGCGAGGACCGCCTGGAGGTGCTGCTCTCGGCGTGGACGGCGCAACGCGAGACGGCCGACATCGAACGCGATCTGCAGGCCGTCGGTGTTGCAGTCCATCGGGCAGCGTCACCCGCCGATATGCTGGCTGATCCCCAGCTGCAGGCCCGCGGCCACTTCAGCCGCATGCCCCATCCGCTGGGCGGCGACTGCGTGTTCGAGAGCAGCCGATTGCACCTGTCCGAAACGCCGGCGCGCTACCTGCGTGCGGCACCGCATTTCGGTCGTGACCAGGACGAGATACTCAAGGGGCTGCTGGGTTATGACGATGCGCGGGTAGCGGCGCTAGCGGCGGCGGGGGTGCTGCGCTGAACTCGGCGTCCCGCTCGGGAACGAGACGCGATTTCGGCCCATTGTTTGACAGTCGAGCGCTCGCCGGTCAACTTATCCGCATCGAACATCCCACGATGCCAACAATGAGGCCCCCACCATGACGACCTATCCCCTGCCCAACGCCTCACAGGATCTGACCGGCCAGGTTGCCCTGGTGACTGGCGCCTCCGCCGGCCTTGGCCGCCGCTTCGCGAAAGTGCTCGCTGCCGCCGGCGCCAAAGTTGCGATCGCGGCGCGTCGGCTCGACAAGCTTGAAGAACTCGCCGCCGAAATTCGGGCCAGCGGTGGTGAAGCGCTGCCGCTGCAACTCGACGTCACCGACGCCGATCAGTTGCTGCGCGTCGTCGGCGAGGCTGAAGCCAAGCTGGGCACCGTGACCATCCTCGTCAACAACGCCGGCATCCCCGATGCACAGCGCGCCCACAAGATGTCGATCGAACTGATCGACCGGGTACTCGACATCAACGTGCGCGCGCCATGGATCCTGTCCTGCGAAGTCGCGCGCCGGCTGATGGCCGCCGAGAAAGCTGGCCGCATCGTCAACCTCGCGTCGCGTGCCGCCTATGCCTACGACGGGCGCGGCGCGGCGCTCTACGCGACCTCGAAGATGGCCGTGGTCCGGATGACCGAGACGCTTGCCGTCGAGTGGGCGCGATTCAACATCAACGTCAATGCGATCGCCCCCGGCGCGTTCTCGTCCGAGATGATGGATGGCATGCTCTCGCGCATGGGCGACATCACCAAGAATTTCCCGCGCCAGCGGCTCGGCGACGCCGCACAGCTCGACAGCACGTTGCTGTTCCTGGTGTCGCCGGCATCCGAATTCGTCACTGGGACCACGGTTCGGGTGGACGACGCGCAGGGCGGGCGCTGAAACCCCGTCTCCAGGAGTTCCACGAACCGATTGATGCAATGCCTCGCCACTGGCGCCGTCCTGATGGCCACCAGTTTATCGAGCGTCGCGCAGAGCTACCCGAACAAGCCGATCCGGGTGCTGGTCGGTTACGCGCCCGGAGGCTCGGCGGGCAGGTGCCGATGCTGTTCTCCTCGCTGGCGCAGAAGGTCGGCACCGATTCGCTCAAATGGGGCAAGGTGATCAAAGATGCAAACATCCAGGCCGAGTAAGGACTCAAAATGAGCTCACAAGATTCAGCGCGCCAGCCCTCCCTGCCCCTGACCCCCGGCCTGCAGAGCCTCTTCCAACGGCTCCTCGACGAAACCGGCAAACCCGAGAGCGTCGAATGGGACGCTACCGAGACGCTCCTCGACGGCACGGTCTACAGCGACCCCGACACCTACCGTCGGGAAATCGACCGTCTCTTCCGGCGTCTGCCCTTGTGCCTGGGTTTTGCGGATCAGTTGCGCGAGCCCGGCAGCATGATCGCCCGCGACCTGTTCGGACTGCCCCTGCTGCTGGTGCGAGACCGCTCCGGCGAGATCAAGGTGCTGCTCAATGTCTGCCGGCACCGAGGCGCCAGGCTGATCGCGGGCCAGGAAGCAGTCTGCCGTCAATCGACTCTCACCTGCCCCTACCACGCCTGGAGCTATGATCTGAGCGGTGCACTGCGCGGTGTGCCGGGGGCCGAAGGCTTTCCGACACTGGACAAGGCGTCGCGCGGGCTGCGGCGCCTGCCGTCGGTGGTGCGGCACGGGCTGATCTGGGCGATCATGGACCCGGCACGCGAGGACATCGATATACCCGGCTTTCTGGGTGAGATCGATGACGATCTCGGCGCCCTCGATCTGGGCTCGCACCGGTTCTTCCGGCAGCATTCGCGCCGCCGTGCGACCAACTGGAAACTCGTGATGGATGCGTTTCAGGAGGTTTATCACATCAACCGCCTGCACGCCCAGACCATCGCGCCCTTCTTCGTCAAAGCCAAAGCCGCGGGCGAAGGTGTCGGCCTGCACACGCGCATCCTTGTGCCTCGAGAGCGCTTCGCGCAGGCGCACACACTCGCGCCACACGAGTGGGACCTGCGCCAGCACGCCACACTCACCCATGCCATTTTCCCCAACAGCCTGATCATCTATCACCCGGATTTCACCAGCCACCTGGGCATGTTTCCAACCGCTCCGGGTGAAATCCAGTTCGTGCACACGATGTTCACTCCGCATGAGGCGCGCACTGAAAAGGAGCGCGCGCACTGGGACCGGTCGTTCACGCTGATCGACGAAGGTGTGTTCGGCGCCGAAGACCTGTTCATCTCCGAGCAGATCCAGCTCGGCGTCGAATCCGGCGCCAATGACAGCTTCGTGCTCGGCCGGTTCGAGCAGCACCTGCGGCGCTTTCACGGCAATATCAAAGCCTTGCTGCAAGACAGCCCCTGACTCAAAACTCGGCTGCGTCCGCCAGCCGCCGCATCCTTGCGCCGAGCCTGCCGATCAGGGCCGACGCCCCACCTCTACCGCTTCGACCCGCACATGCCGATTGCAAGTTTCAAAGACAAAGTCGCGGTGATCACCGGTGCAGCCTCCGGCATCGGCGAAGCGATCGCGCGCGCACTCGCCGCGCAAGGCGCACGCCTTGCTCTTGTCGATATCCACGAGCCGCGTCTAAGCGCCTTGCAGGCCGAACTCGGGCACGCCGGCGTCGCCTGCCTGGTCCGTCAGGTCGACGTCGCCGACGCAACCGCGGTGCAGCAGTTCGCCGATGAAGTCGAAGCACATTTCGGCCGCGTCGACCTGGTGTTCAACAACGCCGGGGTGGCTGTGGTGGCGGGCCTGGAAGCCCTGCCGCTGGCCGATGCCCATTGGCTGATGAACATCAACTTCTGGGGCGTGGTGCACGGCTGCCGCGCGTTTGCGCCGGCGCTGCGCCGCGCCGGCGGCGGGGTGCTGGTGAACGTTTCGAGCATCTTCGCCATGGTGTCGATGCCAAGCCAGAGCCTCTACAACGCCTCCAAAGCGGCGGTCAGGGGCTTCTCCGACGCCCTGCGCGAGGAGTTGCGCGGCAGCGCCATCCAGGTGCTCTGCGTGCACCCGGGCGGCGTCAAGACGCGCATCGTCGAAGATGCCCGAATCCTTGATCGCCAATTTGCGGCTGCCGATGCCCACACCATCCGCCGCGACTTCCTTGCGTCGGCCCGCACCACGCCGGCAGCAGCGGCGGCACAGATTCTGCGTGCCGTTGCGGCGCGCCAGCCGCGGGTGCTCATCGGTTTCGACGCCCGCATCATCGATGCCTTGTATCGCCTGTTCCCGACGCGGGTCTCGCCCTGGTTCGCGTCCCTGGCCAGATGGCATCGGGCGCGTCACGCGAAGCCGGCCGCGCTCACGCGCAAGCGCTGAGCACCCACCCCATGCTGGCCAGACTTCTCAAACGCGTGCTGTGGGCGCAGACGGCGATCGCCCTGCTGATCGGTGGGCTTCTGCTTTGGCGCAGCCCCTTGCCGCCGGCTGTATCGTGCCTGCTCGCGGTACTGGTCGTCCCTTTGCTGCCGGCTCTTTCCATGATCCGCTGCTTCGTGCGCGCGTGGCGGCATCAGGGTGCTCAGGCCTCACCCACGCCGGCGACGCATTGGTGGCGAGCCGCGGCGAAAGAAATTGCCTGGGCCTGGCGTCTGTATCTCTGGCGTCAGCTGACGGCGCAGCAGATTGCCACCGAAGGGATCGAAACAGCAGCCCTGCCCGCACCGGCCATGGGCGGGCTTGCGCCCGCATCGGCCATGGGCGGGCTTGCGCCGGTGCTTCTGGTACATGGCTTTTTCTGCAACCACCGCGTCTGGGACGCGATGGCCGCTCATCTGAACTCGCTCGGTCACCCGGTTCGCAGACTCGATCTGGAGCCGCTCTTTTGCTCAATCGACGACTATGCGCCGCGCATCGAAGCCGCGGTGAGTGCGATGCTGGCGCGCTCCGGATCGAGCACCTGCATCATCGTTGGCCACAGCATGGGTGGCCTGGCAACCCGGGCGTGGCTGCGTGCCTGCCCGGCGCGCCTGGCTGACCTTCAGGTCGCGATCACACTCGGCACCCCGCACCAGGGAACCCAGGTCGATCCCGGGGCGCGCTACGCCAACAGCCGGCAGATGCGCTACCACAGCGACTGGCTGAGCGATCTCGCAAAGTCTGAATCATCGGCGCTGCGCGAGCGATTCAGCGCCTGCATCACCCGCCAGGATGAGATTGTGTTCCCGCAGACAGAACAGTGGCTGCCCGGCATGCGGGTGCACCTGGTCGATGCCATCGGCCACCTCGAGTTGTGCGCGCACCCCGAGGTGATGGCCTGGCTGACCCGGCAGATCAGCCAGGCGTCTCGAACAGTCCCCGCTCCTGGATGAAACTGATCACAGCCTGAAGGCCTTCACCGGTCTTCAGATTGGTGAACACGAACGGGCGTTCACCGCGCTGAGCGCGGGCATCGCGCGCCATCACCTCGATCGAGGCGCCGACATAGGGTGCGAGATCGATCTTGTTGATCACCAGCAGGTCGGACCGGGTGATGCCCGGACCGCCTTTGCGCGGAATCTTTTCGCCGCCCGCCACGTCGATCACATAGAGGGTGAGGTCCGAGAGCTCCGGACTGAATGTGGCGGCAAGATTGTCGCCGCCGGACTCTATGAACACCAGATCGGCATCGGGAAATTTCGCCAGCATCTGGTCGACCGCTTCGAGATTGATCGACGCATCTTCGCGAATGGCGGTGTGCGGACAGCCGCCCGTCTCCACTCCCATGATCCGCTCCGGCGCCAGCGCACCAGCAACGGTCAGCAGACGTTGATCTTCCTTGGTGTAGATGTCGTTGGTCACCACGACCAGGTCGTAGCGATCACGCATGGTCTTGCACAACATCTCGACCAGCGTCGTCTTGCCGGAGCCAACCGGTCCGCCGATCCCCACCCGCAGCGCGGGCAGCTTCTTGGTACGCATACGGCTATTCCTTCATGATCGAAAAAATCGGGTGTACTGACGCTCGTGGCGCATCGCCATCACGCTGGCCATCGGCGCGAAACTCCAGGGCGCCTCGGGCGCCGCATCGGCCAGCCGTTCGCGCAGGTTCATCAACAGGCGCTGGCCGGCAGTCTGACCCAGCGGCACGATCTTGA
>JAYVOV010000287.1:0-6759 GCA_043757735.1 Burkholderiaceae bacterium | reverse complement strand
CACCGGGCCGCAGAACGCGCAACGCCGAAAGCGCGGTGATACGCTGGCGGGCTGATGAACGAGCACAAATCCAAACACGAGCACGCCCACGGTCACGACCATGGCCCCGACCACATCCACCTTACCGGCGACCCGCGCGATCCCCGCTACCGCAGGGTGCTCAAGTGGGCCCTGCTGGTGAATGGCGCGATGTTCGGCGTCGAGATCGTCGCCGGACTCGAATCCGGCTCGGTATCGCTGCTCGCCGATGCCGTCGATTTCGGCGGTGACGCCCTCAGCTACGGGCTGTCCTTGATGGCCTTGTCGATGACCCTGATCTGGCGGTCGCGGGTCGCCTGGCTCAAGGGCGCGATGATGCTCTTCTGGGGGCTCGCCGTGCTCGCCAGAACCGGCTGGTTGCTCCAGCATGGCACGGCCCCCGAGGCCGCAACCATGGGCGTGGTCGCGGTGACGGCATTCGCCGCCAATCTGGGCGTCGCCTTCCTGCTCTATGCGTTTCGCAATGGCGACGCCGACATGCGATCGGTCTGGCTTTGCACCCGCAACGATGCAATCGGCAATCTGGCGGTGCTGGTCGCCGCTGCTGGCGTTTTTCGCACCGCCTCGGCCTGGCCGGATCTCGTCGTGGCTGCCGGCATGGCGCTCCTGGCAATCATTGCCGGAAGGGACATTCTCAAACTGGCACGGCTTGAATTGCAACGGCGCGCCACCAATCAGGCAAACGGATGACGACAGCATCGAACTCAATGCCCCAGGGCAGCACGCGCGACTGCGACGTGCTGGTCATCGGTTCGGGCGCGGGCGGTCTGGCGGCGGCAATCACCGCGCGTCAGCACGGACTGGATGTGCTGATCGTCGAGAAGCAGGCGCAATTCGGCGGCACAACCGCGCGCTCGGGCGGCTGGCTGTGGATTCCGATGAACCCACTGTCGATCGCCGAAGGCGTGAAGGACAGCCTGGAAGACGCGCGCACCTACCTGCGCCACGAAACCGGCGCCCACTACGACGCGGCGAGGGTCGATGCGTTCCTCACCGAAGGCCCGCGGATGATCGATTTTTTCCTGAAGCACACCGCCGTGCGTTTTCAGGGCGGCTATGCGTTCCCCGACTATCATCCGGATCAGCCAGGCGGACGCGCCGGCGGGCGGCCGATCGTTGCCGAGCCCTTCGATGGCCGGGAGCTCGGCGAGCGTCTCGCCGATCTGGCGCCGCCCCTGCGCGAACTCTCGTTCGCCGGCCTGGTGATCGGATCGGGCAACGATCTGCAACATTTTTTCCACTTCACCCGATCGTTTGAATCTTTCCGCTTCGTGATCCGCCGGGTGCTGTCGCACGTCTGGGATGTGCTCAGGCACGGGCGCGGCATGCGCCTGGTCAATGGCAATGCGCTGGCCGCACGCCTGGGCAAATCCGTGTTCGATCTGGGCATCCCCTTGTGGCTGAACGCGCCGGCGCGCGAACTGCTGCGCGCGGGCGACGCGGTGACCGGTGCGCTCATCGAGCACGACGGCCAGCGGGTGACGGTTCGCGCGCGCCGCGGCGTGGTACTGGCCAGTGGCGGCTTTCCACACGACATCGAACGCCGGCGCCAGTTGTACCCCCACGCCCCGAGCGGCCAGGAACACTGGCCGCTGCCGCCCGCCGGCAACACCGGCGACGGTGCGCGACTGGGCGAATCGGCTGGCGCGCGCTTCGTCACCGAGTACCCGAATGCCGCTGCCTGGACGCCAGTGTCTGAAGTACGCTGGCCCGACGGCCAAAAGGGCCTGTACCCGCATTTTGTCGACCGGGGCAAACCCGGCGTCATTGCGGTGCTCGGCGACGGCCGCCGTTTCGGCAACGAAAGCAATTCGTACCACGACTTCGTCCAGGCCATGGTTCGCGGCTCCCCCGACCCGGCCGCCATGAACGCATTTTTCATCGCCGATCATCGAACGCTGCGCCGTTATGGGCTGGGTGTGGTCAAGCCATTCCCGGTGCCGATCGGCTGGTGGCTGCACTCGGGCTACCTGATCCGCGGCCATTCGCTGGCTCAACTCGCGCGCAAAGCGGGCATTGACCCAGATGGCCTCGAGGAAACTGTGCGGGTCTTCAACGGCTATGCCCGCACCGGTCATGATCTCGACTACCAGCGCGGCGACAACGCCTACAACCGTTCGCAGGGCGACGCGGCGCACGGGCCCAACCCGTGCCTGGCGCCCATCGAGCGCGGGCCTTTCTACGCGGTCCGAATCAGACCCGGCGAACTCGGCAGTTTCGCGGGGCTGCGCACCGACCATTTTTCACGGGTCCTCGATACGCGCGGCCGGGTCATCGACGGACTCTATGCCTGCGGCAACGACGCGGCGAGCGTGATGGGCGGCAACTACGCGGGCGGCGGCATCACACTGGGGCCGGCCATGACCTTCGGCTACATCGCGGGCCGGCACCTGGCCGGCGCGCAACTGCTCAACGAACAGCGGCTGGCGGCTATCGCGGACGAACGAATCGAGAACGCTGCACCTGCACCGCCTGACGCACGCAGCAGTCTTCGAGATGGTCATTGACCAGGCCCATGCTCTGCATGAAGGCATACAGGGTGGTGGGGCCGACAAACCCCCAGCCGCGGCGCTTGAGGTCACGCGACAGGGCGACCGACTGCGCTGACGTGGTCATCTCGCGCAGCACGTGCGCGCTCAGTCGGGGCGGCCGGTCGCTGTCGTCAGGCTCATAGCGCCAGATGTAGGCCGCGAGCGAGCCGAACTCCTCGCGCAGCCCGCGCGCCTGACGCGCGTTATTGATCACGGCCTCGATCTTGCCGCGATGACGAACGATGCCGGCATCGCCGAGCATCCGGGTCACATCGGCGGCGCTGAAATGGGCGACCGCGTCGATGTCGAACTCGGCGAAAGCGGCGCGAAACGCCTCGCGCTTGCGCAAGATGGTGAGCCACGACAGCCCCGACTGAAAGCCCTCCAGACACAGTTTCTCGAACAGGCGGCGGTCGTCGGCCACTGGCCGACCCCATTCTTCGTCGTGATAACGCAGATAGTCGGCAGCGGCAGCGGCCACCCAGGAACAGCGAACCGGCTCAGGGTTTGGCATTCGGGAAGAATAGCGGTTCGCCGCCGATCTTGTAGTCGGCAATCGCCTTCTGCCCGGACGGCGCCACGATCCAGTCGGCAAACCGCTGCGCCAGTTCGCGCTTGACGTGCGGGTGCCTGGCCGGATTCACCACGATCACCCCGTACGGGTTGACCAGCCGGGGATCGCCTTCCAGCACGATGGCCAGTTCGCCGCGGTTGCGAAAGTTGAGCCATGTACCGCGGTCGGCCAGCGCATAGCCGTTCATCGACGACGCGATATTGAGCGTTGGACCCATGCCCGAGCCGCTCTCTTTGTACCAGGATGTCTTGAACGCCTCGACGTCGATGCCCGCCTGTTTCCAGTAGCGCAGTTCAGCGGCATGGGTGCCGCTCTTGTCGCCGCGCGACACGAAGGGCTGGCGGGTCTGCGCGATGCGCTGCAGACCCGCGACCACATCGCGCACGCCCTGCAGGCCGGCAGGATCTTTCCTGGGGCCGATCAGCACGAAGTCGTTGAACATGACATCGCGCCGCGACAGGCCGAAGCCATCGGCCACGAATTTCTCCTCTGCTTCACGGTCGTGCACGAACACCAGATCGGCGTCGCCTCTGCGGGCGGTCGCCAGCGCCTGGCCGGTTCCCTGCGCAACCACCCGCACCGCGATGCCGGTTTCTTTGGTGAAGATTGGCAGCAGATGGTCGAACAGACCCGATTGTTCAGTCGATGTCGTCGACGCCATGACGATGAAGCGCTCTGGCGACTGGGTTTGCGCATAGGTTTGCGCGCGGGTCTGCGATTGGGTCTGCGCCTGGGTCTGCGAATGCGCCCCGGCCGCAATCCCGAGCCAGCCGGCAAGGCTGGCAAAGTTCAGCAGGCTCGTGCACAGGCAGCGCCGCGCTGGGTTCGCCAACCTGTCTCTATGCTGCGGCGAGTGAGTCATTCGAGCCATTGACCGGCCAGAAATCGTTTGAAGATCTCATGCCGGGGTGCCTCGAAACACTGCGCCGCCGAACCCGCTTCGATGACCTCGCCGCGATGCAGGAACACGACGTGCGAAGCCATGCGCCGGGCCAGCGCCAGATCGTGGGTTGCCATCAGCAGGCCGACGCCCTCGCCGGCCAGTCGCAGAAGATCACGCTCGATCGCGACACCCGCGCCAGGGTCGAGGCTGGCGGTCGGTTCGTCGAGCAGCAGGCATTGGGGGTCGAGGGCCTGGGCCCGGGCGAGGGCCAGGCGCTGCTGCTCGCCGCCGGACAACTGGCGCGCCGGACGCAGCGCGGCGTAGGCCAGCCCCATGCGCTCCAGCGCGCGCATCGACAGAGCCCGGCGACGCGCGGCCGGCACGCCGGCGCAGGCCAGCGCATGTTCGATGTTGCCCAGCGACGAACGCCGCAGCATCACCGGCTTCTGAAATACGTAGGCCAGGCGTGGCGCGGTCTCGACACCCGACGCAGCAAGGATTCGCAAGGCCCCGCCGCTCGGTCGCGACAGGCCCTGGATCAACTGCAGCAAGGTCGTCTTGCCGGCGCCATTGGGACCCAGGATGACCGTGCGCGGGCCCAGTGGCAGACTCAGATTCAGGCCGCGCAGCACCGCAACGCCGCCGCGCAGCACCGTGACTGAATCAAATTCGGCGCGGAGCCCGGCGCTGGCGGGCTCAACCATGACGTCGCGCCGCGTAGATCCGCACGCCATGAGCCGCCGAGTTGACCAGAAGCAGCATCAGCACCAGCACCACCCCCAGGCCGAGCGCCAGCGGCAGATCGCCCTTGCTGGTCTCGAGGGCGATCGACGTGGTCATGACACGGGTCAGGCCATCGATGTTGCCGCCCACGATCATCACCGCGCCAACCTCGGCGGCGGCCCGCCCGAAGCCGGCCAATACCGCAGTCGACAACGAAAAGCGCGCCTCGCGCAGCAGCGTGGCGATGGTCGCGGCCTTGCCTGCCTGCAGCGACGCCAGGTAGGGCCCGAACTCGCCCAGCGCATCCTCCAGAGTCTGGCGGGCCAGCGCGGTGATCAGCGGCAGCACCAGCAGCGTCTGGGCAAGGACCATCGCGGCTGGCGTGAAGAGAATGCCGAACGAGCCCAGCGGGCCGGCGCGCGAAAGCATCAGATAGACGATCAGCCCGACCACGACCGAGGGCAGGCCCATCAGCGCATTGAGCGCTGCCACCACCGCACCCCGGCCGCAGAACGGCGTCAGCACCAGCCAGGCGGCCAGCGGCAGGCCAACGAGGGCCGCCACCAGAGTGGCCACGCCGCTGACCATGACGCTCAGACGCACGATCGGCCAGAGCTTGGGGTCGAGGCCCGCCAGCAGGTGCATGGCCGATACGAGACTGTCGATCAGGTCATTCATGATTGAGAATCTAGCAAAATGAGGTCAGCCACCGTAAGCCGCGTGAATTCTGCCTATGGCTGATCTGCGTCGGATGGCTGTTCTGCCCGAATCGCGCTGACAGACTACTTGCGCTCACGCGCGGGCGCGCTGCCTATGCGCCGACGCCTGCCGATCGCAGCCAGCGCAGCATCTCCGGCGCCGGCATCGCGCCACTGACCCGGGCGACTTCGCGCCCGCCAGCAAATAGAACCAGGGTCGGAATGCTGCGGATGCCGTGTTGCTGGCCCAGGCCGGGCTGCGCCTCGGTGTCGACCTTGGCGAAGGTTGCCTGGCCCTGCATCTGCCGGGCAGCGGACTCGAAATGCGGCGCCATCGTGCGACACGGTCCGCACCACGGTGCCCAGAAATCGACCAGCACCGGCAGTTCATGGCGGCTCATGAGCCGGGCGAAGGCAGGTTCGTCAAGCTGACGCGGGACTTCACCCGCCAGGCTCGCGCCACATTTTCCACACACCGGCGCGTCGCGCAGGCGCTCATCGGGCACGCGGTTCAGCGTGGCACAATCCGGACAGACCAATTGCATCTCGACTCCCTGTTGCCGCGCGCCCGGCGGTCACGATCGCCGCGCTCCTGATTTCCGCGCTCCTGATTTCCGCGCTCCTGATTTCCGATATGGGGCCGCCAGTGCGCTGCGCAAGGAGGGTCGCCGCACCCCTGATCGCAGTTTGCGTCACGAAACCCCTCCCACGATGAGCAACAATAAACCCGCACTGTTCTACCTTGGCCCGCAGTGGTTCGCCCCGGTCATGGGCTGGTGCGGGCTGACCCTGGCATGGTATCGCGCCGAGCCCTTGTTCGGGCCGATCGCCCATGCACTGGCGCAGCTCTGCGGCGCGGTCGCCGCGATCATCTTCAGCGCGGTGCTGCTGGGGATGCTGATGCGCTTCGCACGCCATCCTGCGGCCATGGCGGAAGACCTCGCGCACCCGGTTCGGCACGCCTTCGCGGCGGCGTTTCCGGTCTCGATCATCCTGCTGAGCGCGGTTGGCGTCGCGCTCAGTGTGCCGGCAGGGTTGTGCGAGGCCGCCTGGGCGGCGGGCCTTGTCATTCAGCTCGGGGTTACAACCTGGGTGATGTCGCGATGGCTGGCCGGCAGGCTGCCCTGGGCGGCGCTGACACCGGTGCTCTACATACCGATCGTCGGCAGTATCCTGGTGCCGCTGGCCGGAGTGCCTCTGGGGCACCCCGCATTGTCGTGGGCCTTCTTCGGCATCGGTGCTTTCTTCTGGCCGGTGGTCACTGCGATGCTGCTGGTGCGACAGGCGCAGCAGCCCCTGCCCGAGCGGCTG
>JAYVOV010000286.1:0-1856 GCA_043757735.1 Burkholderiaceae bacterium | reverse complement strand
TCACCCGATCAGGTCGACGCCGGCAGCGTGGCGCGCCTGCGCGCGGTGGGCTTGAGCGATGAAGAAGTACTGGATCTCATGCACTCGGTTGCCATTTTTGCCTGGGCAAACCGCCTGATGCTGAACCTGGGCGAGCCGGTGTTTCCGGCTTGAGCACGGCGGTGCGGCGGCGCAGGCGGCGCGCCGGGCATGCCAGTGCCGTGCTCATTCGGCTGGCTAGAAGAAGCCGCCCCCGCGCTGCATGGCGCCTGTGCCGCCGACCACCGGCCCTGCCGGCGCGTCAGGGGGCGCAAAGCCCGGGACTGGCCCGCTGCCCTGGACCTGGGTGACCATCATGGTGTCGAGCCAGAGGGGAATCGCGGCATCGAAGGCTTTGCCCAAGGCTGCCAGCAGTTCGCGCGAGGCGGGCGCTACGTTCTCAAAATGCGCCGCCATTCGGGCCTCGATCGCGGCGCCGCTCAGATGCTGTCTGGCGGTCGCTGCCAAGGCCGCCAGTTTGCAGGGCAGATTGAGTGTGACGGGCGCGTTGGCTGCCGCGACGTTCGCGAACGATGGGTACCAGACGAGATTCGGAACCCGCAGTTCTGCCTCGAATCGATGCATCTGGTCTCGAATGCCGGTGGATATCGGCTGCGAATAATCGATCCAATCGCCCGGCAGGCCAGCACGGATCAAGCCTTCGAGGTCTGGTCCCTTGACGCGACCGCCCGATGCTCGCGGGCCGTTGATCTGGACATCGCTCAGGATGGCCTGTGCCTGCCACCTGACGAAGGCGCCGCTGATCGCGTGGCAGAGGGCATCGACATAAGCGAGCAGCGGCTCGCGGGCAATGGCCGGCGACAGGCCGGCCTTGTCGAGATGGGCGCGGGCGGTCAGGCTCATCAGTGTGAAATCGAGTTTCGACATGGGTTCCTGTCAGTTGAATCTGAATGCGGGAATCGGCGATCGAGTGTGCCTCAGCGCCCTGACGCAGTCTCTACTACTTTGGATTGAACGCCGGGGGTTTTCTGTGTCAGGCCTGGCAGGCCGGTGAGCTCTGCTGCCGGCCTCAGACGCTGGTCTGCAGGCCTTGCGGCGCTGTGCTCATGCCGGTCAGCTCGCGGGCGCTCGAGCGCATCCGCCAGGTGAGCAGGCGCTGCGCGCAGTCCAGCAGCACTGGCCCGGCAGCCGGCTCGGCGGCAATGTTGTGCAGACAATCGAGGTCCTGGCGCAGATCGTAGAGCAGGGGCGGCAAGGCTGCGAAATGCACATACAGGTGCTCATTGGCGCGCAGCGCGGCCAGCCCGCAATGGTCCATCGGCAGGCCCAGTCGCGATTGCGCGTTGGCTTGCCAGGTGTCGCGGAAATCGAATTCCCAATGGGCTTCGGTGCGCCATTGGGCGGGCGGACGGCCGTGACACAGCCCGAGCAGGGATTGGCCGTCGCACTGGCGCGGCACGTCCAGACCAGCCCATTGCAGAACGGTGGGCATCACATCGACGGCCTCGGTAAACCGCGTCTCGATACGCCCGCGCGCGACTTGCGCGGCGCGCTCGGGATCGCGAATGATCAGCGGGACCTGATAAGCCTGTTCGAACGGACTGTCCTTGCCGAGCATCCAGTGATCGCCCAGCATCTCGCCATGGTCGGCGGTGATCACGACGAGGGTGTGCTCATAGAGCCCCCAGTCCTGCAGCTGCCCGATCAGGCGACCGATCTGCGCGTCGATCTCGGAGACCATGCCGTAGTACGTGGCCCGCAGTTGCGCCAGATGGGCGTCGGGCAGTTCGCTCACCAGGGTGTCGCCAGCGGTGAAAAAGGCCCGGGTGTGCTTGTCGGCCAGATAAGCCGCCAGCAGCGGATGGGTCGCAGCTTCG
>JAYVOV010000285.1:0-1860 GCA_043757735.1 Burkholderiaceae bacterium | reverse complement strand
GCAGCTGGGAGATCCAGTTGCGGGCGATCGCACGTGAAATGGGCCTGCCTTGCGATTGAAACTGGCCGCCGCAGCGCCCGAAAAGCTGGTCGGCGCCTTGAGCGCCGGGCTGGCGATCCTGCGCTACTTGAATCAGGCCGGCGCCAACGCCGGGGTGAGCCGGATCGCCCGCGATCTGCAGCTCAACCCGAGCACCTGTTTCAACCTGTTGCGCACGCTGGTCTTTGAAGGCCTGGTCATTTTAGATCCCGTCACCAAGACTTACGCGCTGGGGCTGGGTGTGATCGAGCTGGCCAAGGGAGCGCTCGACCATGCCGCGCACGCGCGCTTCATCCGGCCCCATCTGGCGGCCATCGCAGCCCACCATCAGGTCACCGCCACCTTGTGGCATCGCACAGGCGGCGACCGCGTGGTGCTCGTCGACCGGGCAGAAAGCGACACTGCAATGCGGGTTCACATGCAGCTCGGCCAGCGGCTGCCCTTGTATGTGGCGGCCCTGGGGCGCTGCATGGCAGCGCACTCGGGTCTGGGAAAATCCACGCTGCGGCAGGCGTTCAAACTGCTGCGCTGGCAGAACCCGCCCAGCTTCGAGCAGTATTGGCGTTCGGTTGAACAGGCGCGCGACGAAGGCTATGCGGTGGATGCAGGCCACTATGTGCAGGGCGCGACGACCGTGTCGGCAGTCGTGCTCGACGACGCCGCAGCGCCGATCATGGCCCTGAGCGCGGTGGGGTTCGATGCGCAGCTGACGCCACGCAAGCTCGTCTCTCTGGGTATCGATCTTCGTGACCGCGCCGCGGTGATCGGTCGATCACTGGCAGGCGGCAGACTGTCGCAAAGTTCACGGGCGAACGCGGCCAACCGCTGAGCACCCGACCAGGCCACGATTCATCGAACAGCATTTCCACCGGGAGACGGTATGGCACTGGATTTCAGTTTTTCCCCCGAGCACGAAGCCGTGCGCGACATGGTGCGGCGGTTCGCGCAGGAGCAGATGGCGCCGCTGGTGACCGAGGCCGAAGAAAACGAGGTGTTCCCGCGCGAGCTGTTCCGAAAGTGGGGCGAACTCGGTCTGCTTGGCGTGCGTTATCCGCAGGCCGATGGTGGCAGCGGCATGGACAAGGTTGCCGACTGCATCATTCGCGAAGAGATGAGCGTGGTCTGCCAGGGGTTCGCTTCGAGCTGGTCGGCGCACACCCACCTGGGCATCTGGCCGATCTGGCGCGCCGGTACGCCGATGCAAAAGGAGCGTTTCTTCAGGCCCGCTTTGAGCGGCCACAAGATCTCCGCTTTCGCGCTCAGCGAACCCGACGGCGGCTCCAATATCCGGGCGCTGCGCACCCGCGCGGTCAAGGTCGAGGGCGGCTGGCGCCTGAGCGGCAGCAAGCTGTACATCACGAACGCGCCAATCGCCGACTTTATGCTGCTGGCGGCGCGCACCAGCGCGGAACTCACGCCAGCTGCGATCAGCCTGTTCATCGTCGAACTGCCCAGCCCGGGCGTGGCGATCAGCAAGCTGAAGAAAGAAAGCGTACGCAGCTCAGAGACCGGGCTCATCCATATCGACGATGCGTTCGTGCCCGATGACTGCCTGCTGGCCGGGCGCACCGGCACCTACCCGGTCATTCTCGATTCCCTCAGCGAGAATCGGGTTGGGGTGGCCGCGAACGCGCTCGGCATGGCCCGCGCGGCCTTCGAGGTGGCAAGTCGTTATGCCGGCGAACGCGTGGTCGCGGGCAAACGCATCGGCGATTATCAGGCGATCGGCCACAAGCTCGCCGACATGTCGGCCGACATCGAGGCAGCGCGCTGGCTGGTCTATCACGGCGCCTGGCAGGTCGATCAGGGGCGGCTCGACAC
>JAYVOV010000284.1:0-6784 GCA_043757735.1 Burkholderiaceae bacterium | reverse complement strand
ACATCACGCTGCGCGCGGTGATGGCGACACTCACCTCGCTGGCGATCGGACTGCTGTTCGGCCCGATGCTGATCCGCAAGCTGGCCGAGTTGAAGATCGGCCAGTCAGTGCGCGACGATGGCCCGCAGACGCACCTGCACAAGTCAGGCACGCCAACAATGGGCGGCGCGCTGATCCTGGTGGCGATCGCTGCCGCGACTCTGCTCTGGGCCGATCTCTCCAACCGGTTCATCTGGATCGTGCTGCTCGTCACCCTCGGCTATGGCGCGGTGGGCTGGGTCGACGACTACCGCAAGGTGGTGCACAAGAACCCCAAGGGCATGGCGGCGCGCGACAAGCTCTTCTGGCAATCGCTGATCGGCGGCGTCGCCGCGGTCTACCTGGCTTTTGCGGTGCCGGCCCAGACCAATGCCCAGGCACTGGATCTGTTTGCGCAATGGGTCGCCAGCGGCCTGGCTATGAACCTGCCGCCGAAGGCTGACCTCATCGTGCCGTTCTTCAAGAATACGGTGTACCCGCTCGGCGTGTTCGGTTTCATCGGACTCTCATTCCTGGTGATCGTCGGGACCAGCAATGCGGTGAACCTGACTGACGGTGCCGATGGCCTGGCGATCATGCCATCCGTCCTGGTGGGGGCGGCGCTCGGCGTTTTCGCCTACGTGACGGGCAACGCGGTGTTCTCCAAATACCTGCTGATTCCGTATATCGCGGGCGCGGGCGAGCTGACCGTGTTCTGTGCTGCTATCGCCGGCGCCGGTCTGGCCTTCCTCTGGTACAACGCGTACCCGGCGCAGGTTTTCATGGGCGACGTCGGCGCGCTGGCCCTCGGTGGCGCTCTCGGCACCGTTGCGGTGATCGTGCGCCAGGAGATCGTGCTGTTCATCATGGGCGGGGTCTTTGTTGCCGAGACGGTGTCGGTGATGATGCAGGTCGGCTGGTTCAAGTACACCAAGAAGCGGTACGGACAGGGTCGACGCATCTTCCGGATGGCGCCCCTGCACCATCACTTCGAGGTCGGCGGGGTCAAGGAGAGCCAGGTGGTCGTACGATTCTGGATCGTCACGATGATGCTGGTGCTGTTCGGTCTCTCGACACTGAAGCTGCGCTGAACCCGATGGCCGAACAACTCCAATTATTCGATCTGGCCGGCCGTCATGTGCTGGTCGCCGGGCTCGGCGAGTCAGGGCTCGCGATGGCCCGCTGGGCGTCGTTTCGTGGCGCGCTGGTCAGCGTCGTCGATACCCGGGAGGAACCCCCGCAACTGGGCGCGCTGCGCCACGACCTGCCGAGCGCGGCATTCATCAGCGCTCCCTTGAGTGTGGCGCTGCTCGACGGCGTCGATCTGCTGGCTTGGAGTCCGGGGCTGTCTATCGAGACCGGCGCCAGCGCCGAATTCCATCGCGCCGCGCTGGCGCGAGCGGTGCCGGTCGCCGGTGAGATCGAACTCTTCGCGCAGGCGCTGGCGGTATTGCGCGAGCAAGGCTATGCGCCCCGCCTGGCCGCCATCACCGGCACCAACGGCAAGACCACCACCACGCGTCTGGTCGGACACTTGTGCGCGCATGCAGGCTTGCGGGTCGCGGTCGCCGGAAACATCGCACCGGCAGTTCTCGATGTCCTGCGCGAAGGCCTGGTCGAGTGCGGCGAGGCGCCCGATCCGGCGCGCCTGCCCGAAGTCTGGGTGCTCGAGTTGTCGAGCTTCCAGCTCGCACTGACGAACAGTCTGGCGCCGGACGCCGCCACGATACTGAACCTTTCGCAGGATCATCTCGACTGGCATGCATCGATGACCAGCTACGCTGCCGCCAAACAGCGCATCTACCGTGGCGCTCGTTTGTGTGTCTGGAATCGCGACGATCCCGCCACCGAGCCAGCCCGCGATGTCCCGCGCGCGAGTTTTGGCGCGTCGCTGCCGGCTCAGGTCGACGAGTACGGGATTGCCCACGACGGCGGCCTGCGCTGGCTGGCCTGTGCGGTGGCGGGCGACGAACCGCCGCCGACGCGGCGCCGGCCCGCACCGGTGAGCGTTGTCGTCAAGCGGCTGATGCCGGCAGACGCCCTGCGAATCCGCGGCGCCCACAATCACGCCAATGCGCTGGCTGCCCTGGCACTGGCGCGTGCCCTGGGCGCCCCGATGCACAGGATGCTGCATGCGCTGCGCGACTTCGAAGGTGAGCCGCATCGCTGCGAACTCGTCGCCGTGCTCGATGACGTCGAGTACTACGATGACAGCAAAGGCACCAATGTGGGCGCCACTGTGGCTGCCTTGTCTGGCCTGGGCAAGCGCTGCCTGCTGATCGCCGGCGGCGACGGCAAGGGCCAGGACTTCAGCCCGCTGGCCGCGCCGGTCCGGGCGCACGCCCGCGCGGTGTTCCTGATCGGCCGCGACGCCAGCCTGCTGCGCGATGCGCTGGCGGATGCCGGTGTGCCGCTGCACATCTGCTCGAGCCTGGAGCAAGCCGTTGCCCAGGCGCGGGCGATCGCCCAGCTCGGCGATGCGGTGCTGCTGTCGCCGGCCTGTGCCAGCTTCGATATGTTCCGCAACTACGGCCATCGCTCTGAAGTTTTCGTTTCGGCGGTTCGGTCACTCGCCCAGGAAGCGGGGTTGCCGTGCTGAGCATCCGCCTGCCCTGGCGCGGCCGTGCCGGCGAGCGCCCCGTCGTGCGCAATGCGCTGGCCTCGAACGCGCAGTCGATCGACGTCGCGCTGCTGTGGGTGGTGGGCTGCCTGCTCGCGATCGGTCTCGTGATGGTCTACTCCGCATCGATTGCGCTGCCTGATTCGCCGAAGTTTGCGGCCTACAAACCGACCCATTTTCTGTCGCGCCATCTGTTTTCGATCGCGCTGGGCGGCTTGGTGGGATTGGTCGCCTTCGCCACGCCGATGCACTTCTGGCAGCGCTGGGCGCCGATGCTGTTTCTGGCCGGGCTTGTTCTGCTGGCGCTGGTGCTCATTCCCGGCGTCGGCAAGGTGGTGTACGGGGCGCGGCGCTGGCTGTCGCTGGGGTTCACCAGTCTGCAGCCGTCCGAACTGATGAAGCTCTTTGTAATCCTCTACGTTGCCGACTACACGGTTCGCAAGCAGGACTACATGCAGCAGTTCTCGAAAGGCTTCCTGCCGATGGGGGCGGCGGTGGCCGCAGTCGGCCTGCTGCTGCTGCTCGAGCCAGACCTCGGCGCATTCGTAGTGATCGCCACGATTGCCATGGGGATGCTCTTTTTGGGTGGTGTCAACGGCAAATTGTTCGCCGGCCTGGTCGTGACGGCGCTCTCGACATTCGCCCTGCTGATCATGATGTCGCCCTGGCGGCGCGAGCGCATCTTCGCGTACCTCGATCCATTCGCCGATCCCCTGGGCAAGGGCTATCAGCTGACGCACTCGCTGATCGCGTTCGGACGGGGCGAGGTGTTTGGCGTCGGCCTGGGCGGCTCGATCGAAAAACTGCATTACCTGCCCGAGGCCCACACCGACTTCCTGCTCGCGGTCATCGGTGAGGAACTCGGCCTCGTCGGTGTCCTGGTAGTGATCTGCCTGTTCTACTGGTTCACCCGGCGTGCCTTTGAAATTGGTCGCCAGTCGATCGCGCTCGACCGCGTGTTCGCCGGTCTGGTCGCCAAGGGCGTGGCTTTGTGGCTGGGCTTTCAGGCCTTCATCAACATGGGCGTGAATGTAGGCCTTCTGCCGACCAAGGGTCTGACGCTCCCGCTGATGAGCTACGGCGGCACCGGTGTGCTGGTGAACTGCATTGCCGTCGCAATCTTGCTGCGGGTCGACTTCGAGAATCGCCGGCTGATGCGGGGTGCGGCTTGAGCGCGCGGACCATCATGATCATGGCCGGCGGCACGGGGGGGCATGTGATGCCGGGGCTGGCGGTGGCCCACGAGATGCGTCGTCGCGCCTGGAACGTGGTCTGGCTGGGCAATCCGGACGGCATGGAGGCCACACTGGTGCCGCGGCATGGCATCGCCATGCGCGGGGTGCGTTTCGGCGGCCTGCGCGGCAAGGGTCTGACGACACGGCTGGCCCTGCCCTGGAACCTGCTGCGGGCCTGTCTGCAGAGCGCCCGCGCGTTGCGCGACGAGAGCCCGGCGGTGGTGCTCGGCCTGGGCGGATACGTGAGCTTTCCAGGCGGCCTGATGGCGCGCCTGACCGGCCGTCCCCTGGTGCTGCACGAACAGAATTCGGTGGCCGGACTGGCCAACCGAGTGCTCGCGCGGCTGGCCAGCCGGGTGCTGGTGGCGTTTCCCGGCGCATTGCCGGGGGGGCAATGGACCGGCAATCCGGTGCGCGCGGAAATCCTCTCGATTGCGCCGCCCGACCAGCGGTTCGCGGATCGCACCGGCCCATTGCGGGTGCTGGTGGTGGGCGGTAGTCTGGGCGCGCAGGCGCTCAATGAACGGCTGCCCGCCGCGCTCGCGCTGATCGATGCGGCAGCGCGTCCGCTGGTCGTGCATCAAAGCGGACGAGGCCATCGCGCCAGTCTGGCGACCTGTTACATCGCCGCAGGCGTGCAGGCGGATGTGCGTGAATTCATTGATGACATGGCGTCTGAACTGGCCAATGCCGATCTGGTCATCTGCCGGGCCGGCGCAATGACCGTCGCGGAGCTCGCGGCGGTCGGCGTGGCCAGTATTCTGGTGCCCTTGCCCCATGCGGTCGACGATCACCAGACCGGCAACGCACGCTTTCTGTCGGAACGCGCGGCGGCCTGGCTGGTGCCGCAGGCGCAGGCCAGTGCCGAAAAACTCGCTGGCCTGCTCAGCGGCCTTGACCGGGGACGGCTTCTTGAAATGGCTCGCTCGGCGCGGCAGGCGGCGCGTCCGGACGCAACCCGCGACGTCGCCGATGTCTGCGAGGCGCTCGCAGCCGGGCCCGGGAGCGCCGCATGAAACACAAGGTCCGCCACATTCATTTCGTGGGCATCGGCGGTGTCGGCATGAGCGGCATCGCCGAGGTGCTGCTGAACCTGGGGTACCAGATCAGCGGCTCCGACGCCGTGGACAACGCCACGACCCGCCGGCTCGCCGACCTGGGCGCCAGCGTCGTCCGGGGGCATGATGCACAGAACATCCAGGGTGCCGATTGCGTCGTCGTCTCGACGGCGGTTCACGGCGACAATCCGGAGGTGATCGCGGCCCGCGGCCGGCGTGTGCCCGTGGTCCCGCGTGCACTGATGCTGGCGGAGCTGATGAAGCTCAAGCAGGGCATCGCGATCGCCGGTACGCACGGCAAGACCACCACCACCAGCCTGGTTGCCTCGATCTTGGCAGCAGGCGGTCTGGACCCTACCTTCGTCATCGGCGGCCGGCTGGTCAGCGCGGGCGCCAATGCGCGTCTCGGCAGCGGCGATTACATCGTGGTCGAGGCCGATGAATCCGATGCGTCGTTTCTGAATCTCACGCCGATGATCGCGGTGATCACGAACATCGATGCCGACCACATGGAGACCTACGGCCATGACCTGGCCCGCCTGAAGCAGGCGTTCGTCGAATTCACTCAGCGCCTGCCCTTCTATGGCGCGGCGGTGGTCTGCATCGACGATGCCAACGTTCGCGAGATTCTGCCCTTCGTCTCCAAACCGGTGATCAGCTACGGCCTGTCGCCGGAGGCCCAGTTTCGCGCCACCGACGTCCGCGCCGAAGGCGCGCAGATGCATTTCACCTTGCAGCGCGTCAACGGCACGCGCCGCGAACCGGTCGAGGTGGTGCTCAACACGCCGGGCGTGCACAACGTGCGCAATGCGCTGGCTGCCATTGCGGTCGCCGATGAACTGGGCGTGCCCGACGAAGCCATCCTTGCCGCGCTGGCCGGGTTTCATGGCGTGGGCAGGCGATTCCAGCGCTACGGCGAGCTTGCCGCACGTGACGGCGGGCAGTTCACGCTGGTCGACGATTACGGGCACCACCCGGTCGAGATGGAAGTGACCCTGGCGGCCGCGCGCGGTGCTTTCCCCGGCCGCCGGCTGGTGCTGGCGTTTCAGCCGCATCGCTATACCCGCACGCGCGATCTGTTCGAAGATTTCGTGCGGGTTCTGGCTACGCCCGATGCGCTGCTCCTGGCTGAAGTGTATGCGGCGGGCGAGCCGCCGATCATTGCTGCCGATGGCCGCGCACTGGCCAGATCCCTGCGCGTGTCGGGCCACATCGAACCGGTCTTCGTCGAAGACATCGGGCAGATGCCGCGCGCAATTTTCGATCTCGCCCGCGATGGCGATGTGGTGCTCTCGATGGGTGCCGGCACCATCGGCGCAGTGCCGGCTCAGGTGAAGGCACTTTCCGAACAGGCTCGCGAACAGGCTCGCGAACCCGCGAACGGAGACGATCATGGCAAAGCCTGACCCGCGCGCAATGGGCAAGGTCGCCGTGCTGTTCGGCGGGCTCTCGGCCGAGCGCGAGATATCGTTGCGCTCGGGCTCGGGGGTGCTCGCAGCGCTGCTGCGCCAGGGGGTCGATGCGCACGCATTCGACCCGGCAGAGCGCGCCCTCGACGATCTGCGCCGCAATGGCTTCGCCCGCGCTTTCATCGCGCTGCACGGCCGTTACGGCGAAGATGGCACGGTGCAGGGCGGGCTCGAGCTGCTGCGCATCCCGTATACCGGCTCGGGCGTGATGGCCTCGGCAATCGCCATGGACAAGGTGCGGACCAAGGAAATCTGGTCGGCCCGCGGCCTGGCGACGCCGCGTTCGATGGTTCTGCGACGCGGCGACGTGCTTCGCGAGGTGCCGGACCAGCTTGGCCTGCCGCTGATCATGAAGCCGCCCCACGAGGGCTCGACCCTGGGCGT
>JAYVOV010000283.1:0-1868 GCA_043757735.1 Burkholderiaceae bacterium | reverse complement strand
AGATGACGCCCGAACAGCGTTCAGTGCTGCGCGCCAATGGCTGGACCAGCAACACCGCCGCCCGCCATGCGGGATCCCCGACCGGCCTGGCCAAAGAGGTCGCCCGACCGACCACCGTCTCACCGACCAGCACTGCGCCCGCCCGAGGCGCCACTGTCCGGCCGGCGCGTGCAGGTTCCGCAGACTCCACGCCGGGCAGCAACGGGCGCTGACCGTGACACCTGCCCAGCCGCCCGCTATCGGCGTCGCGTCTGCGTCGCCGCCGCTGTCTGCAGCGCCGCCAATATTGCCCAGCGTTGATCCCTGGCGCCGTTTCATGTGCGTGGCCTACGAAGGCATCATCTTGTTCGGGGTGATTTTTTTCTTTGGCTATGGCTTCTCGGCACTCACTCAGTTCAAGGGAAACTCTGGCGTCCTGCGCTACGCCTTTCAGATCTTCATGTTCGGGGTCCTCACGGTCTATTTCGTCTGGTTCTGGACCAGCGGGCGCCGCACCCTGCCAATGAAGACCATGCAGGTGCAACTGGTCGACAAAGCGGGGGCGCCAGTGACTGCCAGGCGCGCCGGCGCCCGATTCATTCTCGCCTGTACCGGTTGGGCAGTCGGACTGCTGCTGGCCGCCCAGGTGCATCCGCTCGGCCTGCTGGTGGCTCTGCTGCCGTTTTCGTGGGCCTTGTTCGATGCCCAGCACCGCACGCTCTACGACGTGCTCAGCGGCACCCGTCTGGTGTCAGAGCCCGCTGAACGGCGCGGCACCCCGGCGGGTGGCGCCGGCTTGAACGGCTGACTCTCAATCAGGCATTGAGCTTCACGCAATCGACAAAATAGCCGCCTTGCTCATCGATCAGCAGGCCGTGCACGTCGGTCTCGAAGCCGGGGAAGCGCCGATTGAACGAGCGCGCGAACTGCAGGTATTCGACGATCGCGCGGTTGAACTGCTCACCCGGAATCAGCAGCGGAATGCCTGGCGGGTAGGGCGTGACCAGCATGGTGGTGACACGGCCCTCGAGCTCATCGATCGGCACGCGGTCGACCTTGCGATGGGCCAGGCACTCGAATGCATCCGAGGGCTTCATTACAGGCACCATATCGGACAGGTACATCTCGGTGGTCACGCGGGCCACGTCGTGTTGTTTGTAGTCTTCGTGAATCTGCTGGGCAAGATCGCGAAGCCCCACGCGCTCGTACTGCGGATGCGCCTGAACGAACTCCGGCATGACCCGCCACAGCGGCTGATTGCCGTCGTAGTCCATCTTGAACTGCTGCAGTTCGGTGACCAGCGTGTTCCAGCGGCCCTTGGTGATGCCGATGGTGAACATCACGAAGAACGAATAGAGCCCGGTTTTTTCGACGACCACACCGTGCTCGGCCAGATATTTGGTGACGATGGCCGCCGGAATTCCCCAGCTCGCGAACTTGCCGGTAATGTCCAGGCCCGGTGTGGCGATGGTGGCCTTGATCGGGTCGAGCATGTTGAAACCATTGGCCAGGCGCCCGAAGCCATGCCATTTGTCGCTCGACTTGAGAACCCAGTCTTCGCGCTTGCCGATGCCGCTGTCGACGAGATTCTTGGGCCCCCAGACCTGAAACCACCAGTCTTTGCCGAACTCGGCGTCTACTTTGCGCATCGCTCGCCGGAAGGCCAGAGACTCGAAAATTGACTCCTCGACGAGCGCCTTGCCGCCGGGAGGCTCCATCATCGCCGCGGCCACGTCGCAGCTGGCGATGATCGCGTACTGCGGGCTGGTGGATGTGTGCATCAGGAAGGCTTCATTAAAGCGATACTGATCGAGTTTGCGAGTCTCTGAGTCCTGCACCAGGATCTGCGAGGCCTGCGACAGGCCCGCCAGCAACTTATGCGTCGACTG
>JAYVOV010000282.1:0-25491 GCA_043757735.1 Burkholderiaceae bacterium | reverse complement strand
TCCCGAGCGTCGCCGGCCCGAAGCGCCCGCAGGACCGCATCGAGCTGCAGAATCTCAAGCGCGACTTTGTCGCCTCGTTCTCCAAGCCCGTCACCGAGGCCGGCTTTGGTAAGAAGGCCGAGGAGTTCACCACTGTCAGCGCGCAGGTCAACGGCCAGAAGGTTGGCCACGGCACCGTGCTCATCGCGGCCATCACGAGTTGCACCAACACGAGCAACCCCTCAGTCATGCTGGCGGCCGGTCTGCTCGCGAAGAAAGCAGTGGAGAGAGGTTTGTCCGTGAACCCACTCGTGAAAGCTTCGCTGGCTCCAGGCTCGCGCGTCGTGACCGATTACCTGAACAAGACCGGTTTGCAGCCGTATCTGGATCAACTCGGCTTCAACCTTGTCGGTTACGGATGCACCACCTGCATCGGCAACTCCGGGCCGCTCGCCGCACCCATCGAAGAAACCGTGATCAAAAACGATCTCGTCGCCGCGTCGGTTTTGTCGGGCAACCGGAATTTCGAAGCGCGGATCCATCCGAACATCAAGTCGAATTTCCTGGCCTCGCCGCCGCTGGTGGTGGCCTACGCCATTGCAGGCACCGTGCGCTTTGACATCGAGCGCGATTCTTTCGGCACCGACCCCGATGGCAAACCCATCCTGCTCAAAGACCTGTGGCCCAGCGATGCCGAGATCGATGCGCTGGTGCGCAGCTCCGTCAAGCCGCAGCAGTTTCGCGATGTGTACATCCCGATGTTCGACCAGCGGGTGGTGAGCAAGGAGAAGGTGAGCCCGCTCTACGCCTGGCGGGCGCCCAGCACCTACATTCGCCGCCCGCCTTATTGGGAGGGTGCCCTGGCCGGCGCGCGCACGCTGACCGGCATGCGGCCGCTGGCCGTGCTGGGCGACAACATCACCACTGATCATCTGTCGCCCTCGAACGCGATCATGCTCGACAGCGCGGCCGGCGAGTACCTGGCCAGGATGGGCCTGCCCGAGGAAGACTTCAATTCCTATGCCACCCATCGTGGCGATCACCTGACCGCGCAGCGCGCCACCTTCGCCAATCCCACCCTGAAGAATGAGATGGTGGTGGTCGATGGCAGGGTCAAGGCGGGATCGCTCGCGCGCATCGAGCCCGAGGGCAAGGTCTCGCGCATGTGGGAGGCCATCGAGACCTACATGCAGCGCAAGCAGCCGCTGATCGTGGTCGCCGGGGCAGACTATGGCCAGGGGTCGTCGCGCGACTGGGCGGCCAAGGGCGTGCGGCTGGCCGGGGTCGAGGCCATTGCCGCCGAAGGCTTCGAGCGCATTCACCGCACCAACCTGATCGGCATGGGGGTGCTGCCGCTGGAATTCAAGCCGGGGGTCAATCGCAAGACCCTGGCCATCGACGGCACCGAGACGTTCGATGTGGTGGGCGAGCGCAAGGCGCGCACCGACATGACGCTGGTCATTCATCGCGTCAATGGCGAGCGCATCGAAGTGCCGATGACCTGCCGTCTCGACACCGCCGAAGAAGCGTCGATCTACGAAGCCGGCGGCGTGCTGCAGCGATTCGCCCAGGACTTCCTGGAATCGACCAAAGCGGCGTAGAACGGCCGCCAGCCGCCAGCCGCCAGCCGCCAGCCGCCAGCCGCCAGCCGCCAGCCGCAGCGAACCCACGACACACCCAAGGAAGCCAAGATGGCCAGCGCCCCCCAGTTCAAAGTACCCGCCACCTACATGCGCGGAGGCACCAGCAAGGGCGTGTTCTTCCGCCTGCAGGACCTGCCGGCCGACTGCCAGGTGCCGGGCGCGGCGCGCGACAGGCTGCTGCTGCGCGTGATCGGCAGCCCCGACCCCTATGGCAAGCAGACTGACGGCATGGGCGCGGCCACCTCGAGCACCAGCAAGACGGTGATCCTCGCCAGGAGCAGCCGGCCCGATCACGATGTCGACTACCTGTTCGGGCAGGTGTCGATCGACAAGCCGTTTGTGGACTGGAGCGGCAACTGCGGCAATTTGTCGGCCGCGGTCGGACCGTTTGCGATCAGCAACGGCCTGGTCGATGCCAGCCGCGTGCCGCGCGACGGCACGGCCATCGTGCGGATCTGGCAGGCCAATATCAGCAAGACCATCATCGCGCATGTGCAGATCACCGATGGCGCGGTCCAGGAGACCGGCGACTTCGAACTCGACGGCGTGACTTTCCCGGCCGCCGAGGTGCAGCTCGAGTTCATGGACCCGGCCGCCGAAGCAGAAGGCGCGGGCGGATCAATGTTCCCGACCGGCAACGTGGTCGACGATCTGGTGGTGCCCGGCGTGGGCACACTGAAGGCGACCATGATCAACGCCGGCATCCCGACCATCTTCCTGAACGCAAATGCGATCGGCTATCAGGGCACCGAACTGCAGGACGACATCAACAGCGACCCCAAGGCGCTGGCGATGTTCGAGACCATCCGTGCGCATGGGGCGCTGCGCATGGGGCTGATCAAGGAGCTGGGCGAAGCGGCCACGCGCCAGCACACGCCCAAGGTGGCGTTCGTGGCGCCGCCCAAAGACTATGTGGCCTCCAGCGGCAAAAAGGTGGCGGCTGGCGATGCCGATCTGCTGGTGCGCGCGCTGTCGATGGGCAAGCTGCACCACGCGATGATGGGCACGGCGGCGGTGGCCATTGGCACGGCCGCGGCCATTCCGGGCACGCTGGTGAATCTGGCCGCGGGCGGCGGGGCGCGCGAGGCGGTGCGCTTTGGTCACCCGTCGGGCACGCTGCGGGTGGGCGCTCAGGCCAGCCAGGTAGGCGGCGAGTGGGTGGTCAAGAAGGCGATCATGAGCCGCAGTGCCCGAGTGCTGATGGAAGGGTGGGTGCGGGTGCCGGGGTGATGGGTCACTGACGATCAGTGCGCGCCCTGGTCCTGGTTCAGGGCGTCAGGCAACAGCGCCGAGCCGCTTCTGCAGATCACAAGCCGCATCGAACAGCGGGTCCATCCGGCGCGCCAGCGCCAGCAGAGCTTCGTCTGTCTGCGACCAGACCCGTTCGCCGTATTCGCAGCCGAGCAGCATTTCTGCCGACGACTGGAGTTGTTCTGTGTACAGACCCAGCGCGCCGCGCAGGGTGGCGTGCACGGACGGCTCGGCGCTGCCCGCCAAGACAGCGGGATACCCGCTGGATTTGAGGCATTTCCGTGCGGTGTCGATCGCGTCGGTTATCCGGCTGCATTCTTCAAGAGCCGCTGCGGGCCGCTGCCTGCCTGCCGACGTGGCCTGTGCTTGGCCGATCAGGTGGGCGGCCTGGGCGAGCATGGCAGCGTAGGCATCAAGGGCATCGGCGAGTAGTTGGGTGTCATCGCATCGGCGTGGTGCCGAGGCAGCGCCGACCGGCAACGAAGAAAGCGCTGTGCGGGCACGCCTCTCGCTGAGGAGTCGCCGTCTCACGGAAACGGCAGTGGCAAACTTCAGGTTTGTCTGGCGGAGCATAGTCCTCGAGCCCTTTCTGCGGGGTCGGTGGTGGCCTGACTTGATGTTGAGGGTACGCCGCGCTGAGCGCAGCGTCCATCCGCCGGTCGGCTGAGTCGATTGGCTTAACGGCACCCGCGGGCGTTGTGCCCCGCGATAACGCGGCCGGTTCCCAGACGCCGCGCAACAGAAACAATCGAAACAATTCCCCTCCCCCGCAAGTGCCAACGACGCCCTGAAGGGCATCGAACTGGCGCTCGCCGCCACCCGGACCGGCCGGAAGTGATCAGAGACGGTACGCAACGTGGGCTGCGTGTTCGTACCGGGCTGATCAGGCGTCGGTCAGCGCTTCCTCGACGATGCTCAGCAGCGCTTGCGAATAGCGTTCCAGCTTGCGGGCCCCGATGCCGGGCATCTGGGCCAGCGCGTCGAGATCGCGCGGGCGCCGGCGCGCAATCTCCACCAGGGTAGCGTCGTGCAGGATCACGTAGGCCGGCACAGATTGTGTGCGGGCTTCTTCTCGTCGCCAGGTTTTCAGGCGTTCGAGCAGCGCCTGTGCCGAAGGTGAGTCACCGACCCCGGCGACTGATGCCGGCGCCGACGTCGACGCTGAAGTGCCCCCGCGCCTGCGGCTGCCTTTGACGGCGGGCGTCTGACGCACGGCCTCGCGCATCCACACCGTCTGCTCGCCGCGCAGCACCGAGCGCGATGCTTCGGTGAGCTTGAGCGCACCATGCGATTCATGGTCGACTCGCAGCAGGCCCAGTGCCACCAGCTGCCGGAAAACGCCACGCCAGGCTGCTTCCTCGAGGTCATTGCCGATGGCGAAGACGCTGAGCGCTTCATGCTGCCAGCGGCGAATGCGTTCGGTGTCCTTGCCACGCAGCACGTCGATGAGATGCACCACGCCAAAGCGCTGGCCGGTTCTGTAGACGCACGACAAGGCCTTGCGGACAGCCTCGGTGGCGTCCCAGGTGCGTGGCGGGGTGATGCAGTTGTCGCAGTTGCCGCAGGGCTGGCTTTCTTCGCCGAAGTAGGCGAGCAGGCGGACCCGCCGGCAGGCGGCGGTTTCGCACAGACCCAGCAGGGCATCGAGCTTGGCGTTGCTGACCCGCTTGTAGGTGTCTTCAGCTTCTGATTCTTCGATCATGCGGCGCTGCTGCACCACGTCGGCCAGGCCATAGCTCATCCAGGCGTCGGCCGGTTCGCCATCGCGGCCGGCGCGGCCAGTCTCCTGGTAGTAGCCTTCGATGCTCTTGGGCAGGTCGAGGTGCGCTACAAATCGGACGTCGGGCTTGTCGATGCCCATGCCGAAAGCGATGGTGGCCACCACCACGATGCCGTCCTCGCGCTGAAAGCGCGACTGGTGGGCGGCGCGCTTGGCCTGCTCCATGCCGGCATGGTAGGGCAGGGCATTGACACCGCGCTCGAGCAGCCACTCGGCGGTTTCTTCGACCTTGCGCCGCGACAGGCAATAGACGATGCCGCAATCGCCTTCGTGTTCTTCGCTGATGAAGCGCAGCAGCTGGGCGCGCGGTTCCTCCTTGTCGACGATCGCGTAGCGGATGTTGGGACGGTCGAAACTGGAGATAAAAACCCGCGCGTCCTGCAGGCCGAGGCGTTCGAGGATCTCGACCCGGGTCTGTGGATCGGCGGTGGCGGTAAGAGCAACCCGCGGCACGCCCGGAAAACGTTCGTGCAGGATCGACAACTGCAGGTACTCAGGGCGGAAGTCGTGGCCCCATTGCGAAACACAGTGGGCTTCGTCGATCGCGAACAGGGCGATCCGGCCATCGAGCTGAGCGAGCAGTCTCTGAAAACTGTCGGTCATCAGGCGCTCGGGTGCGACATAGAGCAGATCGAGCTCGCCCGCGAGCAGTGCACGCTCGACCGCGCGCGCTTCGCGGCCATCGAGAGATGAATTCAGGAAAGCCGCACGCACGCCGTTCTGGCGCAGTGCCTCTACCTGGTCCTGCATCAGTGCGATGAGCGGCGAGACCACGATGCCGGTGCCCCCGCGCAGCAGCGCCGGCACCTGGTAGCACAAAGACTTGCCCCCGCCGGTGGGCATGAGCACCAGGCAGTCGCCACCGGCCGCGATGTGGCTGACGATGTCTGCCTGCGGGCCGCGAAAGCGCGGATGCCCGAAGGTCTTTTGCAGGACCGCGAGGGCTGCGCCGTTTTCGTCGGCACGGGTGGCGACGGCGGATGAGCTCATGGTGCTTACGCCGCCGCCCGCAGCGCCGACCTGACATGCGGCTTGGGTGCGGAGAATTCCATCACGCCGTCATCGACCGCACCGAACCTGAGCGTGACGATGTCCAGTGCGTAGTTCTGGTAGAGCTTCCAGGGCCGCTTGGAGCCTTGGAATGGGAACCGCCCTTCGGCGCGCTGAAAGTAGCCGGACGAAAAGTCGATCCAGGCTTCGGGGGTCACACTCGGGTCATTTTGAATCGGCACGCATTGCCGGGTGCCGGTGCGCTGCATGTGGTTGAGCAGCCGGCACACGTACTCGCTGGTGAGATCGGCTTTCAAGGTCCAGGAGGCATTGGTGTAGCCGAACGACGAAGCCAGGTTGGGAATGCCGCTGTACATCATGCCCTTGTAGTTCATGCTCTTGGCGGGGTCGACCGCCTGACCATCGATGCTTAGCGTCACGCCGCTGAGCAATTGCAGGTCGAGGCCGGTGGCGGTGACGATGAGGTCGGCCGCGAGAGTCTGGCCCGACTTGAGCAGGATGCCCTGCCGGGTGAAGCGCTCGATCTGGTCGGTGACCACCGTGGCACTGCCCGATTTGATCACCTTGAACAGATCGCTGTCGGGGATCAGGCACAGCCGCTGCTCCCAGGGGTTGTAGCGCGGCGTGAAATGGGTGGCCACGTCGTAGTCGGGGCCCAGTTCTGCGCGCACCAGCCGCAGCAGACCGTGTTTGGCCATTTGCGGCTTTTTGCGGCACAGATTGAAGAAGTACATGCCGAACAGCACGTTTTTCCAGCGGGTGAGGCCATAGGCGATGCGCGTCGGCAGATAACGGCGCAGCCGGTTGGCGGTCTTGTCTTCTGATGGACGCGATACGACGTAGGTGGGCGAGCGCTGGAGCATCGTCACATGCGCCGCCTGTTTGGCCAGGGCGGGCACCAGCGTGACCGCGGTGGCGCCGCTGCCGATGACCACCACCTGCTTGCCGGCGTAGTCGATGTCGTCGGTCCATTTCTGCGGGTGGACGATGCGCCCGGCAAAGTCTTTGCTGCTTGGGAAGTCCGGGGTGTAGCCGGCCTCGTAGTTGTAGTAGCCGCCGCACATGAATAGAAAGTTGCAGTCGATGAACACCGTTTCCCTGCCGGGGCCGCGTTCGAGTTCGACACTCCAGGTGGCGTTCTCGGTCGACCACGCGGCACTCTTGACGTGGTGGCTGAAGCGGATTTTTTTGTCGATGCCGTTTTCTTGGGCGGTTTCGCGCAGGTAGGCCAGGATGGACGGGCCGTCGGCGATGGCCTTGGCCTGCGTCCAGGGCTTGAACGAATAACCCAGGGTGTACATGTCGGAGTCGGACCGGATGCCGGGATAGCGGAACAGATCCCAGGTGCCGCCGATGTCTTCGCGCCCCTCGACGATGAGATAGCTGCGCTCCGGGCAGTTGGTCTGCAGGTGGTAGCCCGCGCCGATGCCGGAAATGCCTGCGCCCACGATCAGCACGTCGACCGTTTCATTCGTCAATTGGCTTACCCGCCTTCCAGGATTCGATTCAACCGGGTTGGCAGAATATCCCACCGGGTCGCGGCGAGTCATTATGCCGACGGTCGAGCCGCATGGTCGAGCCGCATGGTCGAGCCGACGGTCGAGCCGCATGGTCGAGCCGTGCGGCTGCACCGTCAAGCTTCCGCTTTCGAGGGAGCGCCGCAGACCGCAGCGTCGTCAAACGGTATCCTCGGATTCACCGTTGCACCTGGGCCGCGCCACTTGGCGGGGCGTCGGCAACATCGCCTGACGAGGTCTTACATGAGTGCACAAGCCGGTGCGAACCCCGCGGGTTCGTCATCAGACACCAACGCCGATCAGCGCTTCGACATAGTCATCGTCGGCGCCGGGTTCGCCGGGCTGTACATGCTGCATCGCGCCCGCCAGCAGGGTCTGCGGGCACGGATCATCGAGGCCGGCGACGGCGTGGGCGGCACCTGGTACTGGAACCGCTATCCCGGCGCGCGCTGCGACGTCGAGAGCATGGAGTATTCGTACCAGTTCTCCGACGATCTCCAGCAGCAGTGGCACTGGACCGAGCGCTTCGCGCAGCAGGCCGAGATCCTGAAGTACGCCAATCATGTTGCCGACCAGTTCGATCTGCGGTGCGACATCCGCTTTGGCGCGCGCGTGACCGCCGCACACTTCAACGAGGCCGACGCTCGCTGGACGGTGCGCACCGACAAGGACGATGTGCTGAATGCCCAGTTCGTGATCATGGCCACCGGCTGCCTGTCATCAACCAACATGCCGCACTTCAAGGGGCTCGACAGCTTCAAGGGCGCGCGCTACCACACCGGCGAATGGCCGCACCAGCCGGTCGATTTCACCGGTCAGCGGGTGGCTGTGATCGGCACCGGGTCGTCGGCGATCCAGTCGATTCCGATCATCGCCAGGCAGGCCGCGCAGCTTTTCGTTTTTCAGCGCACCGCCAACTATTCGGTGCCGGCACACAATGCCGCGCTCGACCCCGCCTACGAGGCCCGCATCAAGGGCGAATACAAGGCTTTCCGCGCGCGCAACAACCTGATGCCGGCCGGCTTCGGCTCGAACTATCCGCGCAACGAAGTGCCGGTCCTCACCGCTACGCCGCAAGCGCGGCAGCGCGCCTTCGACGAACGCTGGAATCGGGGCGGTCTGGGGTTTGGCGGCGCGTTCAACGACCTGATGATTGACAAAAGCGCCAACGACATCGCGGCCGCGTATGTCCACGCGCGCATCGGCGAGATCGTCAAAGACCCGGCAGTGGCCGCACTGCTCTCGCCCAGGCAGGTGCTGGGCTGCAAGCGCATCTGCGTGGACTCCGGCTATTACGAAACCTTCAACCAGCCACATGTGAAGCTTGTCGACATCAGCCAGGGCGGTATCGAGGAGATCACGCCCGCGGGGGTGAAGGCAGGCGGCAGAGAATACGCCGTGGACAGCATCGTGTTCGCCACCGGCTTCGATGCCATGACCGGCACGCTGCTCAAGATGGACATCCGCGGGCGCGACGGCCAGACCCTGCAGGACGCCTGGAGCGCCGGCCCGCGCACGTATCTCGGTCTGAACGTGGCGGGCTTCCCGAACCTCTTCACCATCTCGGGACCGGGCAGCCCGTCGGTGCTCACCAACATGATCGTGTCGATCGAGCAGCACGTGAACTGGATCGCCGATTGCATTGCCTGGCTGCGCGCGCGCGGCCAGCGCACCATCGAGGCCCGGCTGCAGGCGCAGGACGAATGGGTGGGCCATGTGAACAAGGTGGCCGACACCACCCTCTACCCCACCTGCAACTCTTGGTACCTCGGCGCCAATGTGCCGGGCAAGACCCGTGTGTTCATGCCGCTGCTCGGGTTTCCGCCCTATGTGGAGCGCTGCAACGAAGTGGCCGCCCGAGACTACGAAGGGTTTTCGGTCGGCGCCTGAGGGGTCGGTATGTCGGCCGTCTGCGCTCGAGCGATGGCTACGTCGGCGGCTGGCGTCTGGGCGCGTCGTGCCAGCTTCGCCGCCAGGTTCCCGGCCACCCCCGGCCACCCCCGGCCAGCGCCACGCGCTTGATCTCGTTCGTCCAGTCGGTCGCGCTGCGGCTGACGGCGCGCCCGGCCAGCGGAGCGAGCGGCATGTCCAGCACCTTCTGGCGTTCGGCGCGGGCCTGCGCGAGCAGCGCGCCACCGGGGTTGTGCTGCTGGAACCAGCGCTGCAGCGGACCGTGGGGCGTGCTGTCGGGGTCGTGCCAGTAGGTGGGGCTGGGACGACGGCCCTGGGGTTCGCCGAGGCCGTTGATCCGGTTGCCGGAAATGGCGGGCCAGAGTGCCATCTGCTCGGGCGCGGGTTCGGGCGCGGGCGTGTAGGCGTGTAGGCGTGTAGGCGTGTAGGTGTGTGCTGGCTTGACCGTGGGGTTGTCGTCGATCAGCGGGTCGTCGGGGAGGCTTGGGGGGCGATCAGTGCCAGCGTGGCGGCCGTGATGATCAGACCGAAGCCGGCCAGGTCGCTGGCGCTCGGCCGCTCGCCCAGCAGCAGCATTGCACCGGCCACGCCGACCACCGGGATCAGCAGGGTGCCCAATGCGGCCACCCCGGCGGGCAGTCGTGACACCACGTCGAACCAGATCAGGTAGGCCAGCGCGGTGGCGAAAACCACATGGAAGGTCAGCGCGGTCCAGAACCAGAGTGGTGCGAAGGGCGCTGATCCGCCGACGCCGGCCGGCACACCGAAGTGTGGTGTGGCTGGTGCGCCGTAGAGCGTTGTGGCGGGTGCACCGAAAGGCGTTGTGGCGGGTGCGCCGAAAAGCAGCCAGCCGATCAGGCAGACCAGCGCGCCGATGGTGAGCTGCCAGGCGGTGCCGGCCACCGGCGCCACCGTTGCCGCGAGCGGAAAGCGTTTCACGAAAACCGTGCCCGCCGCCCAGCTCACCCCGCCGGCCAGCGCAAATAGTGGGCCCAGCGGCGAGACCCCCGCTGCCAGCAGCGGCGCACCCAGTACGCCCAGGCCGGCCAGCCCGCACGCCACCGCTGCGAGCCGCCAGGCGTCGGGCTTTTCGTCGGTGAATAGCCAGGCGAACAGCACCGCCCAGATCGGCATGGTGAAGGTGACGATCGCGGCGCGAGAAGTCGACCCGGAGAGCTGCGCGAACGCCGTGCCGAGGTTGAAGCCGACGAGGGTGAGCAGCGCCGACATGACCAGCCGCAGCCGCTGATTGGCCGGTACGGTCAATGCCTGGCCGCGCCACCGGGCAAGCGCGAACAGCAGCAGGGCGCCCGCGCCCATGCCCACTGCCCGCAAGGTCCAGGGCGACCACCACGACAGCACGACCCGGACCGCGGGCCAGTTCAGACCCCACAGCAGAGCGAGCACAGGCACGGCGAGGGCGGCGGCGGTTCGAGGGGCGGGTGAAAGTGACACTGGGAATCAACTCCGAAGGACGATAAGTGTATGCGTGTCGCCCACCTGCCGGATTAGGCCGCAGGGTCAGTTGCCTGGCAGGAACCCGCTGGTTAGACTTGTTGCAAGCACCGGAGTCTTTACGCCCTTGAGTATCGCGGATCGTGTGCAGCGGCACCGCGCCGCCGCGCAGCATGATCGAAACGCTGGCGCGCGACCACGGCGTTGACTACACCGAAGCCTGAGGCATGTCCGAAGCGCGGGTGGGCTATTTGTTTGACAAGGTCGCCAGAGGGTGGCCGCCCGACGCGATCGAGTTCGTCGAACAATTGCCCATGACCGCCGCCGGCAAGGTTCACAAGTTGACCTTTAGGCAGCGGTACCAGGACTACCAGACCCAAGAGACAGGAGAACTAAAATGAGCGCGATTGCAGATGCGAATGCCTACCCCGCTGACATCGTCGCGCTGCGCGACGGCTTGGACGGCTTCCTGAAACAGGAAGTGATCGCCCGTCACGAGCGGCATGCCGCACTGCTCGACAATGAGCGGCGCTTGTTTACCGACGACGGCCGATACCACCCGGACGCGCTGGCGCTGATCCGCGAGGTGCGGATGGCGGCTTCGCGCGCCGGCTACTACGGCATGTGCGTGCCGACCTCGCTGGGCGGCGGCGGGCTCGGCGCCCTGGCCTGGTTCGGCGGCTGGGAGCGCATTTTTCATCGCTGCGCAGACCACTACTGGCTGGGCCACTACACCATCAGCCACTGGGCCTTTGGGCCCTCGGCCGTGCTGGAGCGCGTAACCCCGCGGGCCCGCGAAGAAATGCTGGCCGGCATGATGGCCGGCAGCCACAGCATGTGCTTCGGCATGTCGGAACCCGATGCCGGCTCCGACGCAATGATGATGAAAACCAAGGCCGTCCGCGACGGCGACGGCTGGCTGCTGTCCGGCAGCAAGATCTGGACGACCAACAGCCCCTATGCCGACTACTGCATCGTTTTTGCGGTCACCGACTCTGCACGTGCCGCCCAGCGCAAGGGCGGCATCAGTGCTTTCCTGGTGCCGACGCGGGCGCCGGGCTTCGTGGTGGAGCGGGTCATCAAGATGTGGGGCAGCGTGGGCGGCAATGAAGCCATCCTGCATTTCGATGGCATCCGCGTCGAGCCCTGGCAGCTGGTGGGCGAACTGGACCGGGGCTTCGCGATTGCCATGCTGGGGGTGAACCTGGGGCGGCTGTACAACTCGGCGCGCTCGGTGGGCACCGCGCGCTGGGCAATGGAAAAAGCCCTCGACTACGTGAAGGTACGCGAAGCCTTCGGTCATCCGATCGCCGAGTACCAGGGCGTGATGTTCCCGCTGGCTGAGTCGATGATGCAGATGCACGGCGCGCACCTGATGTGCCTGAACGCAGCCCGCCTGATCGATGGCGGCGCGCCGGCGCGCAAGGAAGTCGCGATGACCAAGGCCTTCGCCACCCAGATGGCCGCGCAGACGCTGGATCGCGTCATCCAGGCGCACGGCGCCATCGGCATGACCAACGAGCTCGGGCTCACCGAGGCCTGGAAGTCGCTTCGCAAGGTGAACATCGCCGATGGCACCAATGAGATCTTGCGCCGGACCATCGTGGCCGAGATGCTGGGTGGCGGTACCGACTGGTAGGCCAACCCAGCCCGCGCCGGGGCTCTCTTTACGTCCAAAGCAGACTGGTGCGCGCGGCGCGCGCAGCTCAGACTCGCGCTGGGCAAGGTGACGCACGCTCTGCCGCTGCCAGAGACTGTCGACAAGCATTTCACGACGGCGCGGGCAGGATTCAACTCCGCCAGCCTAGTACTTAAGCCGGATGGTCGGGCGCGCGCCGAACTGTCAGTATCTCGTCACGATGGCTGACGACAGCACGAGCCTCGAACCACTACCTGGCAGGACTCCAAGCATGAACCTTCACCGCGTCGTCGAATCAGCAGCATTTTCGCAGCGGACGGTCGATCTGGCGCTGCACCAGAGCGCCGGCGCAGATCTGCATGACCGACTGCTCCAAAGTCTTGAATACGCCTGGTCGGCGCTGGCGCACATGGTCTATCTGGAGCCGAACGATCTCTTCCAGGTCGCCGACTACCGCGAGCATCTGAACGAGACGATCCAGGCGCTGCGCGGCATGGATGTCAAGTTCCGCAATATCGGCTGCGCACAGGTCATCGTCGCCGCCATCGCGGAACTGAAAACGCTGGGTGACGCGCGGGTCGATCCGGTCGGCGCGGCCAAGGCTTTTGAATGGCTGTTCGGTGGACTAGTGGAGCTCTCCCGCGAATTGCCGACGTCAGACGCTGCTGAAATGGGGTTGTTCGCAGAGGCCGAGCACTTCTTCAAAGACCTCGGCGGGCACCATCAGCGCGAGCGCTTTGGCGGCGTGAGCAGGCGCGTCGGGCGCGAATCGATGATGTGATCGATTCGCGCCTCAGCGCCCGACAGGCAGGCGTGCGATTCGGGCGTGCAGATCGTCGCGGTCCATCTTCATGCCCATGCCGCGCATGCAAGTCTCGAGGCGGGCCGCTCGTTCAAGCAGCCTCGATTGGGCCCGCCGAAGGTCACGGATCACCGAGTCGCCGTATGCCTGGCGGGCTTGGTCGACGCCAGTACCCGGCAGGGCCTCGGTTCCAGCCAGCACAGCGAGATCGATGAGATCTCGGCTCAATAGGGCATCGTCGACCCAGCGATCGGAACTGCGTCGACGTTGAAGGCGCAGCGAATGCCGTATTGGTCGATCCGCGGCGCACGCACTCTGGGCAATGGCTTTGCCAGCAGCGTGTCGATGCCCCCTTCATGAACCAGACCACGCAGTGCGCGGTAGCCTTCTATCGATGAGCAGATGAAGTCGATATCGAGAACGCCCAGTATCTTGATTAGGGTACCGATGGTCAGTGCTGGTTCGCCGCGGCCGGCCCGCTGCAGGGTCACCCGAGTGATGCCCGCGCGTTCGGCGACGGCGCTGGCGGTGAGTTGCCGATGCAGACGCGCAATCTGGATACCCTCACCCAGCTTGCGAAGTTTTCAAGGTATTCGCATGCTTGTGATGGGGCACAAGATTCAGGCGTCCGGTGGCATGCTCAAGCGCAATCCGCCGATCTAAATTCGACCTGCCACCAGGGTGGCAGCAGGCAGAGCACCTGCGGCTGACTGAAACGATCGTCGATGAGCAATATGCTGCCGCGATCAGACGGTGTGCGGATCACCCGGCCGGCCGCCTGCACGACCTTTCGGATGCCCGGGAAGAGGTAGGTGTAGTCGTGCCCGCGTCCGAACGCCGTGTCCATGCGCCGACGCATTTCTTCGTTGATCGGATTGAACTGCGGCAGACCGAGTGTCGCGATGATGGCGCCGATCAAGCAGGTTCCGGGCAGGTCGATGCCTTCGGCGAACAGCCCGCCCAGCACCGCAAAGCCCACGCCGTTTCCGTCAGGTGTGAATCGTGCGAGGAAGCCATCCCGATCCGTTTGGCCCATGCCGCGCGTCTGCGTCCAGGATGGGATCGCCGGATGCAGCGCGGTAAAACGCTCAGCCACCTGATCGAGGTACTCGTAGCTGCTGAAAAAAGCGAGGTAGTTGCCGGGCTGTGTCTCGTACTGCTCGGCGATCAGCCGCGTGATGGGCTCGATCGACGTGACGCGCTGCCGATAGCGTGTCGAAACGCTGCGCACGACACGAACCGACAACTGCTCCGCTTTGAAGGGCGCCTCGACGTCGATCCAGGCGGTGTCGGTTGCGAGGCCGAGTGTGTCGACGTAGAAGTCCATCGGTGCCAGCGTCGCCGAGAACAGCACCGAGGCACGCGCCTGGGCGAAGCGCGCTTTCAGGAAGGGCGCGGGTACGACGTTGCGGATGCACAGCGTCGAATCGGTCTGCGCGTGCGACGACCCGGGTGCGCAAGCCGGTGCGCCGGCAACCCGTGGCCCAGCGGCTCCAGTGCGGCTGATGTCGAATATCGAGTGCTCGCCGAAGCTCTCGAGCAGGCGGGTGAACTGCAGGGCGTCGAAATAGAAATCCAGCAGCGCGCCGCGCTCGGCGCGGGGATCTTGCGTCACGATCTCGGTGATGGCTGCGACCACATCCAGCAAAGCTGAGGCCAGCGGGCCGGGCGGCTTTGGCAGCACTTGGTAGGGTTCGGCGTGCGCTTTTGCCAGCTGTTTCCAGACCTTGCTCAGCCGCTCCAGGGGTTTCTTCACGGCCGCGGGGATGAGCCCCTTGCGAAGCGTGCGCAGCTGCGAATACGCAAGCTTGGCGCTGTACATCGTCCTGGCCCGCTCGAGCAGGTTGTGCGCTTCGTCGACCAGCACAGCAGCCCGCCACTGGTTGCTCAGCGCCAGGCTGTAAAGCAGCGCGCCGGCGTCGAAGTAGTAGTTGTAGTCGCCCACTACGACGTCGCACCAGCGAACCATCTCCTGACCGAGGTAGTAGGAACAGACCTGGTGCGCCAGCGCGACCTCGCGAAGTTGGGCCTTGTTCAACACCACGTGCGCTCCTATCGTCACTGCGGCGTCGCGCGCTGCGGGCAGGCGATCGTAGAATCCGCGTGCCAGCGGACAGGAATCGCCGTGACAGCTCTTGTCAGGGTGTTCGCAGGTTTTGTCTCGTGCAGTCAGCTCGATCGCGCGCAGCGTCATTCCCGTCTCGCTCGCCTGAAGCGTGGCGAGTGCCGCCAGTGCCAGCGTGGTCCCCGACCCTTTGGCGCTGAGGTAGAACACTTTGTCGAGTCGTTCGCCGGGACAGGCCTTGAGCAGCGGAAAGATCGTCCCGATCGTCTTGCCGATACCGGTGGGGGCTTGCGCCATCAGGCAGCGTCCGGATCGGGCGGCATTGAACACCGCTTTGGCCAGCGCGCGCTGGCCGTCCCGAAACGAACCGTGTGGAAATTGCAATGCCGTCAGTGCAAGATCGCGTCGCGCACGGTGTTCGATTTCGCGATCGGCCCAGCGCAGGAAGTGCTCGCAAAGCGCTTCGCCGAACGCCTGCAACTGCGCTGCGCTGCAGTCTTGACTCAATGCGGTTTCGGTCTGGCTTTTGATCTCGAAATACACCAGCGACACCGTCAGGCGCACCAGCCCCTGCGCCTGGCACAGCAGCCAGCCATAGACTTTCGCTTGCGCCCAGTGCAGTTGCCGGTGGTTGGCCGGCATCTGCGCCGGATCGCCCTTGTGCGTCTTGATCTCTTCGAGCAGTTCTCGATCCGGGTCGTAGCCGTCAGCGCGGCCGCGCAGGCGCAGGTGCTTATAGGCGCCGCTCAGGGGAAGTTCGGCACGATATCCGGCGCCGCGCCGAGCCACGACTGCCTTGTGGCCATCGATGCCTTGCTGGGCGGTGGGCGCCGGCGTGAAGCGAAGATCGAGGTCGCCCGATTTGGCGGCGAATTCGCAAAGTTCGCGGACTGCGACGGTATAAGTGTCTGAGCTCACGGTGCGATAATACTGAATGAATATACAGTCTGCAGGAGCGGCATGAATCACCCGAACGAGATCGAACAGCGCCTGACCAATCTCGAGGTCAAGGCCAGCTTCGCCGAAGACATGGTCGATCAGCTCAATCAGGTCATTGTTCGCCAGCAGGGTCAGATCGACGTGCTGGTGCGTCAACTGGCGCTGCTGCGTGAGCAGATCGCGGCCGCCGAGCCCGGCACGGCGACCAGCCTGCGCGATGAACTTCCGCCGCACTACTGACGCCGCACCACAGACGCCGCACCACAGACGCCATGAGTCCAGCAGACCTTCCCTTCAGCCCGGCCGCCGAGCGCAACAAAGCCCCCATCCTGGCGGCGCTGACCGAGCTGCTGCCCGGGGGCGCCCGCGTGCTGGAGATTGCCAGCGGCACCGGCCAGCATGCGGCGCACTTCTGCGCGATGCGGCCAGACTGGTCCTGGCAGCCCAGCGACGCGCCGGCGCAATCGATGCCGATGCTCGCAGCCCGCGGCACGGGCCTGGCCAATTGCGCAGCGCCGCTCGTGCTGGATGTGCTTGCGCCGGCCTGGCCTGCTGCGCTCGGCGGGTACGACGCGGTGTACTGTGCCAACATGCTGCACATCGCGCCCTGGGCGGCCTGCGCCGGCCTGATGCGGCTGGCGGCCGGCCATCTTCTGCCGGGTGGCCTGCTGATCGTCTACGGACCCTTCTTCGAGGCATCGCCAATCGCGCCAGGCAATCTGGCCTTCGATGCCGACCTGCGCGCCCGCAACCCCGACTGGGGTTTGCGAGCCATCGCTGACGTCGCGGCTCGAGCCAGCGATCAAGGCCTGGCCCTGATCCGGCGGCTCGAGATGCCGGCCAACAATCTGCTGCTCGCGTTCAGTCAACCTGGCGTCATACGCAGCCGCGCATAACGGCATTGGGCGCGGCGCCGCTATGCCTGGACCTGAGTGCCCGGTCGCTGGCCTCGCTAGCGCCGGCCTCGCTAGCGCCGGAGCACGCGCCAGTGCCGCAGTCCGCGCCAGCGGCGCAGTCAAGCTGGCCTGCGCACGAGGGCCGCGCGTCGATACGGGTTAGCTGACAGAAAAGACAAACCGCCCGAAGGCGGTTTGTCTTTTGAGCTCGAGCCCCGGCGGCGGATGCCCGGGGCCAGCCATATCACTTGACCAGCGGCGGCACCACCAGGTAGTCGGTGACCTTGGTCCAGCGACCGTTCTGGATCTGCGACATGCGGCTCTGATCGTTGCCCAGGCGTTTGGTCGCGGAGAACTGGAACGCTGGCGAACCGAACATGTCGCCGGGGATTTTGGTGGTCTCGAGCGCCTTGACCATGGTGTCTGGTGTCAGGTTCTTGCCGGCGGCGCGCGCGCCGATCGCGAAGCTGTCGATGATCGCGTAACCGTAGGCCGAGAACACGGTGGGATCTTCGCTGAACTTGGTCTTGTACTTGTTCGACCAGAAGCGGATTTTCTCGTCAGTGGTGTCGGTGTAGGGTTGCGCAGCGGTGTGCATGGCATACAGCCCGTCCATCGCTTTGCCGCCCAGCTTGTGGATCAGATCGGTGTAGGTGGAACTCGCGCCGAAGAAGTCCGGCGAGAAGCCGGTCTTGCGCGCTTCGCCGATCGTGCCGATGGTCTCGCGGATGATGGTGCCCAGCACCACCAGGTCACAGCCGGCTGCCTTCAGTCGGGCCACCTGCGAGGAGAAGTCGGTTGCGCCACGTTTGTAGGTGGTTTTTTCGACCATGGTCTTGCCCATGGCTTTCAGCGCGTCATCCGCGCCACGCGCCACTTCCAGGCCGAATTCGTCGTCCTGGTAAATGATGCAAGGCTTGGCATAGTTCTTCTGCTTCATGATGACCGGCAGGCCGGCGCGCATCTGGTCGAAGTAGGTGGCGGCGAATGAGAACTTGAGCCTGTGGAAGGGCTCGTACATCTCGCGCGCGGCGGTTACCGGCATGAAGTTGATGACGTTTTTCTCGAACTGAATCGGCATGGCCGCGTTGTTCTGCGCGGTGCCCATGTGACCGGCGATCAGGAACACCTTGTCCTGGTTGACCAGCTTCTGTGCGGCCAGCACCGCCTTCTTGGGGTCGTAGCCGTTGTCTTCGACCAGCAGCTTGAGCGTACGGCCATTGATGCCGCCCTGCTCGTTGATCTCATCGACCCGCAGCTGCATGCCGTTGCGGGTCTGTTTGCCGAAGGCGGCGATCGGGCCGGACAGATCCTGGATCGAGCCGATCAGGATCTCGGTCTTGCTCACGCCCTGCTGGGCAAAGGCCGGGGCGGCCGTCATGGCCAGGGCGAGGGCGCCAAGACCAAGGGTAGTTCTCTTCACCATGTTCATTTGAGTCTCCTGTCGGTGCACGTTCAGTTCTGGTACATGCTTTCGATCATCTCGGCATATTTCTGCTGCACGAGTTTTCGCTTGAGCTTCATCGTCGGGGTGAGTTCTTCATCCTCGGCGGTGAGCTGTGTCTCGATCAAACGAAACCTTTTCACCTGCTCGACACGGGCAAACTTGCGGTTGACGGTTTCGATTTCGCGCCAGATCAGGTCCTGCACCGGCTTGGCGCGGGTCAGGCTGGTGTAGTTGGAGAAGGGCACGTCAGTGTCTTGTGCAAATCGTTCGACGTTTTCCTGGTCGATCATGACCAGCACGGTGAGGTAGGCGCGTTTGTCGCCGATCAACACCGCGTCGGTGATGTAGGGCGAGAATTTGAGCTCGTTTTCGAACTCGCTGGGCGTGATGTTCTTGCCGCCGGCCGTGATGATGATGTCCTTCATCCGGTCGGTGATGCGGAAGTAACCCTTGTCGTCGACCGAGCCGACATCGCCGGTGTGCAGCCAGCCGTCGGCATCGATGGTCTCGGCGGTTTTTTCGGGCTGGTTCAGGTAGCCCATGAAAACGTTCTTGCCGCGGATAAGGAGTTCGCTGGTGACTGGGTCAACCTTGACTTCATTGAAGAAGCAGGCAGTGCCGATCGAGCCCGGTTTGATGCCGGCAGGCGGCATCCAGGTGGAGGCGCCGCAGGATTCCGTCTGGCCCCAGACCTCGAGCATCGGCAGACCGAGTGCCATGTACCAGCGCACCAGATCAGGTGAAATCGGCGCCGCGCCGGTCAGCAGATAACGGGCGCGGTGGATGCCGATCAATTTGCGCACGTTGTCCAGCACGAGCACGCGCGCGATGCGGAACTGGATTTTCTGCAGGGCGGTTACCGGGCGGCCTTCGATCACGGCATCGGCAATGCCGCGGCCCACGCCGATTGCCCAGGCATACGCCGCCTGCTGCAATTTGCTCGATTCGCCGATGCCGATCATCACGGCCGAATAAAATTTCTCCCAGATGCGGGGTACCGCGGTGAACACCGTCGGCGAGATCTCGCGCACGTTCTCGGGGATGGTCTCGGGGTTCTCGACGAAATTCATCACCGAGCCGGTGTAGATGCCCAGGTAGGCGCCACCCAGCCGCTCGGCCACATGGCACAGCGGCAGAAAGCACATGCGCTCGTCGCGCCAGTCGCTCACGCCGATCCGGTCGTAGCCACGCAGGGTGTAGACCAGGCCGCGGTGCGAATGCATGGCGCCCTTGGGCCGGCCGGTGGTGCCCGAGGTATAGATGAGAATGGCGAGATCTTCCGGTCCGCGGGCCTCCAGGCGCTGCTCGAACAACCCCGGATGGGCGATGCCGTGTTCACGGCCCAGTCGGCGCAGCGCCTCGAGGCTCATCACACCGGGGTCGTCGAGTTCGCGCAGACCTTCCATGTCGATCACGATGATCTGGCGCAGTCCGGGCAGGCGTTCACGGGCCTCCAGCGCTTTGTCGAGCTGCTGATCGTCTTCGACGATCAGGAAGGAGGAGCGCGAGTCATCGCAGATGTATTGAACCTGCTCGGCGGAATCGGTGGGGTAGATGCCGTTGGAGACACCGCCGGCACTGAGCACCGCGATGTCGGACAGCACCCATTCGATCTTGGTGTTGGCGAGAATGGATACGGTCTCGCCGGGTGCCAGGCCCAGCGCGACCAGCCCCATCGTGATTTCGCGCGTGGCGTCGCCCACCTGCGTCCAGGTGAAGGTGCGCCAGATGCCGAGCTGTTTTTGCCGCATCAGGACGCGGTCGGCACGCTGCGCCACGCCGTTCCAGAAGATGCGGTGGATGGTTTCGCCGGGGATCGCGATTTCCGGCCCCGGCTCTGCGGTGATTTCCCAGAGGTTGCTCATCGCCAGGTCTTCTTCTTTTTCCAGCGGCGTTCACCACGAACACCGGTTTCTTTCATGCCCAGGTAGAACTCCTTGATGTCGTCTTTTTCGCGCAGCACCGCGCAGACGTCCTGCATCACGATGCGCCCGTTCTCCAGCACATAGCCGAAGTCGGCGGCGTTGAGCGCCATATTGGCGTTCTGCTCGACCAGCAGCATCGAGGTGCCGCGTTCGCGATTGATGCGCACCACGATCTCGAAGATCTCCTTGGTCAGGCGCGGCGACAGCCCCAGGCTGGGCTCGTCGAGCAAGATGAGCTGCGGCGCGGCCATGATGGCGCGCGAGATGGACAGCATCTGCTGCTGGCCACCCGAGAGCAGACCCGCATCCTGGCCAGCCCGTTCGCGCAGGATGGGGAAATAACCGAAAACCGTTTCAAGGTCGCGCGCCACCGCGTCGCGGTCCTTGCGCGTGTAGGCGCCCATCAGCAGGTTGTCGCGCACCGACAGCAGCGGGAAAACCTCGCGGCCTTCGGGCACATGCGACAGCCCGCGCTGCACGATGAAGGCCGGGTCTTTGGCGGTGATGTCCTGGCCATCGAACTCGATGCTGCCGCGCCGCGGATCGATGATCGAGGAGATGGTTTTCAAGATGGTGGTCTTGCCGGCGCCGTTGGAGCCCAGCACGGTGGCGATCTGCCCGCGCACCACTTCCAGGCTGACCCCGCGGATGGCGCGGATCGGCCCGTAGGCGCTCTCGACGTTAGCCAGTTTCAGGATCGGGGTGTTCATGGCGGCGGGGGCGGTGGTGCCGGCGGCGACGGGCGTGTTCATTGCGGTGGCCGGCGCAGGGACGACATGTCTTCGACCGAGCCCAGGTAGGCCTCGATCACCCGCGGATCAGCCTGGACCTCCGCGGGTGTACCCAGCGCGATGGTCTCGCCCTGGTTCATGGCCAGCACACGGTCTGACACCCGCGAAACCAGCGTCATATCGTGCTCGACCATCAGCACCGTGATGCCCAGTTCATGCTTGATGTCCTGGATCCAGAAAGCCATGTCGTCGGTTTCTTCAACGTTCAGACCTGAGGAGGGTTCGTCGAGCAGCAGCAGCTTGGGCTGCGTGCACAAGGCGCGTGCCAGTTCGACCACCTTGCGCACACCGTAGGGCAGACCGGCCACCAGCGAGTCGCGGTGGTGCTGCAGGTCGAGCAGTTCGATGACGTGTTCGACCGCTTCGCGCGCCTTCACTTCGGCGCGGCGCACCGTCGGCGTGAAAAAGAGTTCCTGCCAGAAGCCGGTGCTGCGGTGCACGTGATGGCCGATCAGCAGGTTCTGCAGCACGGTGGCGTATTCGAACAGTTCGATGTTCTGAAAAGTGCGCGCGATGCCCAGCGCAGCCACTTCATGGGCCGGTGTGCTGGTCAGTACATGGCCGTCGAAATCGATGGTGCCGGTGGTCGGTGTGTAAATGCGGCTGATCAGGTTGAAGACCGTGGTCTTGCCTGCGCCATTGGGGCCGATCAGGGTGAAGACCTCGCCGCGCTGGACCTCGAAGCTCACGCCGTTGACCGCGAGCACGCCGCCGAAGCGGACCTGCAGGTCGCGGGCCGTCAACAGGGGGCCGGTGCTGGCGCTGCTCATGCCGGTGCTGGCGCTGCTCATTTGAGGCGATCCGACTTGGTGAAACTCTTCTGCCGCTTGAACAGTCCCTTGCGGTAGAACGGGAACAGCTGGAACCAGGTTCGCACCTTGAGCCAGCGGCCATACAGACCCATCGGCTCGAACAGCACGAAGGCGACCAGCACGATGCCGAAGACCATGCCCTGCAGCCCGGCGGCCTGGCCGATGGCGGGCGGCAGGAAGTCTTTGGCCAGCGCGATCAGCTGCGGCATGCTGATGACGAAGATGGCGCCCAGAATGGCACCGTGCACGAAGCCCAGGCCGCCCACCACCACCAGGAGCAGCAGTTCTACGGACTGCTGCAGGCTGAACTGGTCGGGTGAGATGAAACCCATCTTGTGGCCGTACAAAGCCCCGGCAATGCCGGCCACCGCGGCCGAGACGGCGAAGGCCAGACCTTTGTACCAGGCCAGGTGAATGCCCATGCTCTGCGCCGAGATTTCTGAATCGCGAATGGCTACAAAGGCACGGCCGGTGGGCGAGCGCAGCAGGTTGAGCACGCCCAGCGTGACCGCTATGCAAAGCACCAGGCAGAGGTAGTAAAACGATTCGTTGGTGTCGAGTTTCCAGCCGAACAGATTGGGCGGCTTCAGGTGGATGCCGGCATTGCCGCCGGTGACCGATTCCCAGCGCGCCAGCACCTCTTCGACGATGAAGCCGAAGGCCAGGGTGGCGATGCCCAGGTAGATGCCCTTGACCCGCAGCGCCGGCACGCTGACCACCACGCCCACCAGGGCCGACAGGAAGGTGGCCGCGAGCAGGGCCAGCGGGAACGGCCAGCCCATGCCGGTGAGCACCGCCTGGGTGTAGGCGCCGACACCCATGAAGGCGGCGTGGCCGATCGATACCTGGCCGGTGAAGCCAGCCAGCAGCATCAGACCCAGGCCGACGATGGAATAGATGAGCACGAAGCTGATCTGTGCGAGCCAGTATTCCGGCAGCACCCAGGGTGCCGCCAGCAGGGCGACGAGCAGCGCGCCGTACCAGAACTTCTGCCCGCCGTGCTTGGCGAGCGCGATGTCCTGCTCGTACGTGGTCTTGAACAGAAAACGCATCGATCAGACCTTCTTGCGCAGTTTTTCGCCGAACAGACCGTTCGGTTTGAACCAGAGCATCGCGAGCACGACGATATAGGGCGCGATGTCCTTGAATCCGTCGGGCAGGTAGAAGCCCGACAGTGACTCGACCACACCGATGATCAGGCCGCCAACGATGGCGCCCGGCAGGCTGCCAAAGCCGCCGACCACCGCCGCCGGGAACGCCTTGAGGCCGATGAAGCCCAGATTGACGTGCACGAAGGTGATCGGCGCGAGCAGCAGACCGGCCACCGCCGCGACCGCCGAGGCCAGCGCCCAGACCAGGCCGTTCAGGCGTTTGACCGGAATGCCCATGTAGTAGGCGGCGAGCTGGTTCTGCGAGGCGGCCTGCATCGCGACGCCAACGGTGGAGTAGCGAAACACCGCGTACAGCACGCCGCACAGCACCGCGGTGGTGGTGATGATGACGATGTGTTCGATCGACACCACCAGGCCGGCGGCGTTCCAGACCATGTCTTTGTAGGGCACCGGCAGCGTGTGCGTGTCGGTGCCGATGTTCGGGATCATGGTGATGATGCCGCGCAGGATGTAGCCGATGCCGATGGTGAGCATCACGATGGTGAACTGCGGCTGGCCCAGGATGGGACGAATGACGAGGCGCTCGAGCAGCAGCCCGAAGATGCCCATTGCCAGGGCGGCGCTGATCACGCCAACCCAGAACGGCATGCCCAGCCCCGTGACTGCACCCAGGCCGATAAACGATCCGAGCATCATCAGGTCGCCCTGAACGAAGCTGACGGTTTCGGTAGCCTTGTAGATGAGCACGAAGCCAAGCGCTATAAGACCGTAGATACAGCCTTGTGCGATACCGCTGATGACCAGTTGTAGAAACTGCAATCTAGTCCCGCTTATTTTGTTTGAGTGTCGCGATGTCTCCAGGGGCCGTAATCTAGCATGAGAGTTTGAGGGATCGAGCACTGCTGCGATGCGGCAATCATTAGGGTTTTCCGGGAGATAGATCAATGAAAAGCGCGGCAGATTGGCTGGGCTGTCTGGTCCAGGTGGTGAACGGCGACGCCAGGCTGCTCCAGCGTGGACGGTTCATCGACACCGTGCTGCTGTTCGATGCCGGTGAGACGCAGCACCTGCTCGACATCCGGCGCGGCCGGGTCGAATCGCTTGCCCACGGTCCGTTCGTGATGCCGCGCTGGGATTTCGCCTTGCGGGCACCGCTGGCCGAGTGGCTGGCATTCTGGGAGCCGGTGCCGGCCCCCGGTCACCACGATGTATTCGCACTGATGAAGCGCCGTGTGCTGCGCGTCGAAGGCAACGTGCAGCCGTTCATGACCAATCTCTTTTACTTCAAGGCGCTGCTGGCCGCACCCCGGCCGGCCCGTCAGATCACCGCTGCCACCAGCGAGGTGCAGCGATGACGGCCGAGTTCGATCCCATCACCGGGCGCTATCTGCGCGTGAGCATCGAAGGCGTGCCGCATCGGGTTTACGTCGAAGAAGCGGGCCAGGGTATTGCGTTGTTGTGCCTGCACACGGCGGGCTCCGACACCCGGCAGTTTCGCGGCGTGATGAACGATCCCGCAGTGCGTGAGCGCTTCCGGGTGATCGCCTTCGACATGCCCTGGCATGGCAAGTCGTCGCCGCCGGCGGGCTGGCAGGATGGCGACTATCGCCTCACCTCGCGTGCTTATGTCGCGCAGGTGCTGGCCATCTGCGATGCGCTGGCGCTCGAGCGGCCGGTGGTGATGGGCTGCTCGATCGGCGGGCGGATCGTGCTGCAGCTCGCGCTGGAGCACCCGCAGCGGTTTCGCGCCGCCATCGGCCTGCAGTCCGGTGCGCACGTCGATCCGTATTACGACGTGTCGTGGCTGCATCGCCCCGATGTGCATGGCGGCGAAGTGAGCGCGGGCGTGGTCTCAGGGCTGATCGGCCCGAACGCGCCCGATGCCGACCGCTGGGAAACGTTGTGGCACTACATGCAGGGTGGCCCCGGCGTGTTCAAGGGCGATCTTTATTTCTATCAGATCGATGGCGACATCCGCGAGCGCATTGCCGGCATCGACACCGCTCAGTGCCCGCTGTATCTGCTGTCGGGCGAGTACGACTATTCATGCACACCGGAAGACACACTCGAGGTGGCGCGCCGGGTGCCGGGCGCGCAGGCCACCATCATGAGCGGCCTGGGGCACTTCCCGATGAGCGAAGATCCAGCGCGGTTCCTGACGCACCTGCGCCCGGTGCTCGAGAAGATCCGCTAGGAGTCCGCGCGGCAGAAGGTTGAATTGATGACCGAATAATGGATGGAAGGTGATTTGCTGCGTATTGGCTTCCACTGCGCCGTCAAATGGTCGCAGTGAGACCCTTTCGGTGGCAAGTGAGGGAAGTTTTTGGACGTTCCTTGCCTGTTCAGGCCATCATCGATGCCATGCGCCGCAAGTTCAGTGCAGCGCACACGAGCTTGAACTCGCAGCGAACCTTGTCGATGCCGCGAAAGCTGAACTGCCTGAACCCCAGAACCTGTTTGATCCAGGCGTTCGGCGGTTCCACGATGACTTTGCGCCTGCGGTACTTGTCGCGCCC
>JAYVOV010000281.1:0-25509 GCA_043757735.1 Burkholderiaceae bacterium | reverse complement strand
CGTAGTCGATCACCAGCGGCGCATGATCGGAGAATCGCTGCTCGAGATAGATATCAGTGGACTTTGCCTTGGCAGCCATGGCCGGGGTGGCGATCTGGTAGTCGAGTCGCCAGCCGACATTCTTGGCCCACGACTGCCCCCGGTTGCTCCACCAGGTGTAGCGCTCAGCACGCTCGTCGAGGCGGCGAAAGACATCGACGAACCCGAATTCATCGAACACCTGCGAGAGCCAGTCGCGTTCTTCAGGCAGAAAACCGGAGTTCTTCTGATTGGCACGCCAGTTCTTGAGATCGATCTCGCGATGGGCGATGTTCCAGTCGCCGCACACCACCACCTCGCGCCCGCTGCGGCCAAGCTCGGCCAGGTGCGCCGCGAACGACTTCATGAACCGAAACTTCGCCTGCTGGCGCGCCGGCGAACTCGAGCCGGACGGCAGGTACATCGAGATCACGGTGTACGCGCCGAAGTCGGCCTCGAGGTAGCGCCCTTCCGCATCGAACTCCGGGTCGCCGAATCCCGCCCTGACCGACTTCGGCTTTTTGCGCGAATAGACACCCACGCCGCTGTATCCCGGGCGCTGCGCGAAATGAAAATGACCGGTCAGACCGGCTGGGGCGAGCAGGCTTTCGTCGAGATCGGCTGCCTGCGCCTTGATCTCCTGGACGCAGAGCACATCGGCATTCTGGGTTTCGAGCCAGGGCAGCAGGCCCTTGCGCGCGGCCGAGCGAATACCGTTCAGGTTCAGGGTGATGATCCGTATCATGGCGGGCTGGCGCCGGCACTAGCCGGCAAGGAGCTTTTGTGTCTGTCAACCATTCGCTGGAGTTTATCCGCTTTGCGCTCGATGCCGGTGTTCTGCGCTTCGGCCAGTTCCGCACCAAGGCGGGCCGCGATTCGCCGTACTTCTTTAACGCTGGGCTGTTTCACGACGGCGCACGGCTCGGCCGCCTGGCCGAGTTCTATGCCCGCACGCTGCTCGCGGCGCAGGCCGATGGCCGGGTCCAGTTCGACATGCTGTTCGGCCCCGCCTACAAGGGCATCACGCTGGCCAGCGCCACCGCGGTCGCCCTGGCGCACCAGGGCCGCAATGTCGATTTCACCTTCAATCGCAAGGAAGCAAAAGACCACGGCGAAGGCGGGCTGCTGATCGGCGCGCCGCTGCGAGGCCGGGTAATCATCGTGGACGACGTGATTTCCGCCGGCACCTCGGTGCGCGAATCGGTCGAGATCATCCGTGGCGCCGGCGCCGAGCCGGCCGCGGTGCTGATCGCGCTCGACCGCCGCGAGCGCGGCGGCAATGCCACCGAAGTGACGGCTGAATCGGCGGTCCAGCAGGTGCAGGCGATGTTCGGCATCCCGGTGCTGGCCATCGCAACCCTGGACGATGTCGTCGCATTTCTCGAATCGTCGGCCGGTGCCGGCGAACTGTCGGCCTACCGAAGCCGGGTTGCCGAGTACCGAATGCGCTATGGCGTTGCAGCCGGCGTCTGAACACCAGGGAGAAAATCATGCAGGGCTGGAACCCGATCGAATACGAACAGGCTGGCGACGCGGTTCGCGCGGTCTACGACGACATCCGCAAGACCCGCGGCAGCGACTACATCAACGCCGTCTGGCGAGTCCTGGCCAACGACCCGCCGCTGCTCGCGCGCAGCTGGCGCAACGTCAAGGAGGTGATGGCGCCCGGGGCGCTCGACAGCCTGACCAAGGAGCTCGTCTATCTGGCGGTTTCGATCACCAACGGCTGCGAATATTGCATCGGCACGCACGGCGCCGCGGCGCGCGCCAAAGGCATGAGCAGCGAACAGTTCGGCGAACTGCTGGCGGTGATCGGCCTGGCCAATCAGCTCAACGCGACCGTCAAGGGCGCCGCAGTCGAGCTCGACGAGCGCTATCGGCGCTGACCACCACGGTGGTGAGCACGCCCCGTATTTCAGCCGGCAAGCTTTTTGCGCAGCAGCTCGTTGACAGCCTGAGGATTCGCTTTGCCTTTGCTGGCCTTCATCACCTGACCGACCAGTGCATTGAAGGCTTTGTCCTTGCCGGCGCGAAACTCTTCGACCGACCGGGGGTTGGCTGCCAGAACCTCGGCGACCAGCGCTTCAATGGCGCCGGTGTCACTGATCTGGCGCAGACCACGGGCATCGATCTCCCGATCGACCGCGTCATCCGGCGAACCCTCGGCAAGCCAGAGCACCGCGAACAAATCCTTGCCGATCTTGCCGGAGATCGTGCCATCGAGAATGCGCGCCACCAGCCGCGAAAGCAGCGACGCACCGATGGGCGCCTGGGCGATTTCGAGTCCGTCGCGGTTCAGTGCCGCGGCCAAGTCGGCCATCATCCAGTTGGCCAGCGCCTTGCCTTGGGAATGCGCATCGGCGTCGTCGGTCGGCGGCAGCTGGTGCGCCAGAGCCGCCACCGCTGCTTCGAAGTAGCGCGCGGTGTCGCGCGACGACGTCAGAGAAGTCGCGTCATAAGGCGAAAGCAAGTACTGACGCTCAAAGCGCGCTCGCACCGCCGCCGGCAGCTCCGGCAGCGACTGCCGGACCGTCTCGATCCACTCGGCCTCGATTGCCAGCGGCGGCAGATCGGGATCGGGAAAGTAGCGATAGTCCTGCGCGTCTTCCTTGCTGCGCATGCTCCGGGTCTCGTCACGATCAGGGTCGTAGAGCCGGGTTTCCTGCACGACACGGCCGCCATCTTCGATCAATTCGACCTGACGGCGGACTTCGTAGTCGATCGACCGTTCGAGAAACCGGAAGGAGTTGAGGTTCTTGATTTCGCAGCGCGTACCGTAGGCCTCTTGGCCGACCGGGCGCACCGACACGTTGGCATCGCAGCGAAACGACCCGTCCTGCATGTTGCCGTCGCAGATGCCCAGCCACATGACCAGGCCGTGCAGCGCGCGCGCGTAGGCGACGGCCTCGCGCGAGGAGCGCATATCGGGCTCGGTGACAATTTCGAGCAAAGGGGTGCCGGCCCGGTTCAGGTCGATGCCCGACATGCCCTGGAAATCTTCGTGCAGGGACTTGCCGGCGTCTTCTTCGAGATGGGCACGCGTCAGGCGGACCGTGCGGCTGGCGGGCTTGCCGTCCTGTTCCCAGACGATGTCGAGGCTGCCGCCGAGCACAACCGGAATCTCGTACTGGCTGATCTGGTAGCCCTTGGGCAGATCGGGGTAAAAATAGTTCTTGCGGGCAAATACCGATTTGGACGCAACCTGGCCGCCGACCGCCAGGCCAAGGCGAATGGCGAACTCCACCGCCTGGCGGTTCATGACCGGCAGCACACCGGGCAGGGCCAGATCGACCGGACTGGCCTGGGTATTGGGGGCCGCACCGAACGCGGTCGACGAACCCGAGAATATTTTCGAGCGCGTCGCGAGCTGCGTGTGCGTCTCGAGCCCGATCACGACTTCCCACTGCATTGCCGTTGCCTCGCCTTGGTGGCGTGAGCCTGCCATGGTCATCAGACTTGCCCTGCCGGGCGCAGGCGGTGCCAGTCGGTGGCCTGCTGAAATCGATGTGCGACGTTGAGCAGCCGCGCTTCGCCGAAGGCCCGGCCGATCAGCTGCATGCCCACTGGCCGCCCGCCCGCGCCCGGCCCCACCGGCATCGACAGGCCCGGCAGCCCCGCGAGAGACGCCGGCAAAGTGAAGATATCGGCCAGGTAGTTGCGCACCGGATCGTCGCTGCGCTCGCCGATATTCCAGGCGACCGTCGGCGAGACTGGCCCGGCAATGACGTCGACCGTGCTCAGCACCCGAGCGAAGTCGTCGGCGATCAGGCGGCGCAGTTTCTGGGCCTGCAGATAGTAGGCATCGTAGTAACCATGCGAGAGCACATAGGCGCCAACCAGGATTCGCCGCTTGACCTCGGCGCCGAAGCCCTCGCCGCGGGTGCGCGCGTACATGTCGGCCAGGTCGCCGTACTGCGCGGCCCGATGACCGTAACGGACACCGTCGAAGCGGCTCAGGTTGCTCGAGGCTTCGGCCGGCGCGATCACGTAGTAGGCCGGAATCGACAACGCGGTGCGCGGCAGCGACACCTCGACAATAGTTGCGCCTTGCGCCCGCAACTCGTTCAGAGCGGTCTCGATCGGGGCCCGGACATCAGCCGCCAGACCGTCGCCAAAGAACTCCATGGGCAGGCCGATGCGCAGACCCGCCAGTGGTCGATCGAGATCGCGGCCGAAGTCTTCGGGCGGCTTCTGGATGCTGGTGGAGTCGCGCTCATCGAACCCAGACATGGCCGACAACAAAAGCGCGCACTCGCCTGCCGAGCGGCCCAGCGCGCCGCCCTGATCGAGGCTGGAAGCGAACGCGATCATGCCGAAGCGGCTGACCCGCCCGTAGGTCGGCTTGATGCCGGTGATGCCGCACATCGAGGCCGGCTGGCGCACCGAGCCGCCGGTGTCAGTGCCGGTGGCCAAAGGCGCCAGATCTGCCGCCACCGCGGCAGCCGCGCCACCGGACGAGCCGCCCGGGATGGCAAGCGGGTCCCAGGGATTGCGGACCACACCGAAATAGGAGCTTTCGTTCGACGAACCCATCGCAAATTCGTCGCAATTGGTCTTGCCCAGGCAGACTGCCCCGGCGGCCTGCAGATGCGCAACGACAGTGGCGTCGAACGGGCTGACGTAGTTCTCGAGCATCCGCGAGCCGGCGGTGGAACGCCAGCCCTGGGTGACGAAGATATCTTTGTGCGCCAGCGGAATACCGAGCAGCGGTGCGCGCTCACCGGCGGCCAGGCGTCGGTCGGCCGCGCGGGCCTGGGCCAGCGTGAGGTCGGGGCGCACGTCGATGAATGCGTTCAAGGTGCTGGCCGCGATCCGGTCCAGGTAGGTCTGAGCGAGCTCGACCGCCGAGATCTTCGCGGCGTCGAGATCGGCGCGCAGCGCTTCGACCGACTTGGTGTGCAGGCTCATGGGGTCACTCGATCACTCTCGGCACCAGGTAGAGCCCCTGCTCCACCGCTGGTGCGGCCTGCTGATAACGCTCGCGAGCGTCGAATTCGGTCACTTCGTCGGGGCGCAGGCGCAGATTCATCGCGATCGGGTTGCCCATTGGCTCGACGCCGGCGGTGTCCGCCGCCTGGAGCTGCTCGATCAGCTCAAAGACAGCATTGAGCTGATCGAGCGTGTGCTCAGCCTCCCGCCCGGAGAGCTGGAGGCGGGCCAAGTTGGCGAGGCGGGTGACATCATCTGCGGTCAGCGACATGGCAGCGTTTCGAGCATGCGCCCGGATCAGGGCTGAGGGGCCAAGATTATACGGTATGATTCGCGCCTTCCCGCGCTGTTCTGAATGGCGCGACTCGGCCAGAATCGGCCGCCCTGGCACCGCCCCGCAGCGCCCTCAAGGCCGCCTCCGAGGCGCTGTCAGGGCGGCCCGCAGAGGCACACTCCAGACATCCACGGAACCGACATGTTCGGGCTCTTTCGCAAGTATTTTTCAACCGACCTGGCCATCGATCTCGGCACGGCCAACACCCTGATCTATGTTCGGGGCAAGGGCATCGTGCTGGACGAACCGTCAGTGGTTGCCATCCGCCAGGAGGGCGGACCCAACGGCAAAAAAACCATTGCTGCCGTCGGCACCGATGCCAAGCAGATGCTGGGCAAGGTGCCGGGCAACATCGAGGCCATCCGCCCGATGAAAGACGGCGTGATCGCCGACTTCACCGTCACCGAGCAGATGCTCAAGCAGTTCATCAAGATGGTCCATGAAAGCCGGCTGTTTTCGCCGAGCCCAAGAATCATCATCTGCGTGCCCTGCGGCTCCACTCAGGTCGAACGCCGCGCCATCCGCGAATCCGCGCTCGGCGCCGGCGCCTCTCAGGTCTACCTGATCGAAGAGCCGATGGCTGCGGCGATCGGCGCCGGCCTGCCGGTCTCGGAGCCTTCCGGCTCGATGGTCGTCGACATCGGCGGGGGCACCACCGAGGTCGGTGTGATCTCGCTGGGCGGCATGGTCTACAAAGGCTCGGTACGGGTGGGTGGCGACAAATTCGACGAAGCCATTGTCAACTACATCCGGCGCAACTACGGCATGCTGATCGGCGAGCAGACCGCCGAGAACATCAAGAAGACCATCGGCTCCGCGTTTCCGGGCTCCGAGGTCCGCGAGATGGAAGTCAAGGGGCGCAACCTCTCAGAAGGCATTCCGCGCGGCTTCACCGTGTCGTCCAACGAGATCCTCGAGGCCCTGACCGATCCGCTCAATCAGATCGTGTCGGCGGTCAAGATCGCGCTGGAGCAGACGCCGCCGGAACTGGGCGCCGACATCACCGAACGGGGCATCATGCTGACCGGCGGTGGCGCACTGCTGCGCGACCTCGACCGGCTGCTGATGGAAGAGACCGGCCTGCCCGTGCTGGTGGCAGAAGATCCGCTCACCTGCGTGGTTCGCGGTTGCGGCATGGCGCTCGAACGGATGGACAAGCTCGGCACCATCTTCACTAGCGAGTAGCATCCGCGGCATCGCAACCTGAAAGCATCGCCGCCAGCGCCCGTCCGGCGCAGCCGCTCGAACGATGGATCGCAGCCCGCCAGCGTTCTTCAATCAGGGCCCTTCGGCCCTGGCCCGCCTGGCGTTCTTCGCCGCGCTGGCGATCGCCCTGCTGGTGATCGACTCCCGGCTGGGGGCGCTGGCCGCCTTGCGCCAGGGCGTGGGCACCATGCTGTATCCGCTGCAACGCAGTCTGCTGGTGCCGCGCGATCTGCTCGCGCTGGGCCGGGAGTATCTGTTCGATGTCGATCGCGTGCGCACCGAAAACGCCGAACTGCGCCGGATCGAAATCGCCAATTCGCGCGCGCTGCTCCAGGCCGCGCAGGTGGCCGCGGAGAACCAGCGCCTGCGCGCACTGATGGGCGCCCGCGAACGAGCGACCATCCCATCGGTGATCGCCGAGGTCCTCTACGACACCCGCGACCCCTACACGCGCCGGCTGGTGCTCGACAAAGGCCTGCAGCATGGGCTGCTTGCCGGCCAGCCAGTGATCGATGCCCGCGGCGTGATCGGACAGATCACCCGGGTGCTGCCGCTGTCGTCCGAAGTGACCCTGATCACCGACCGCAGCGCCACCCTGCCGGTCGAACTGCAGCGCACCGGGCAACGCGCTATCGCTTTCGGCGGCGGCAACGAAGGGCTGCTCGAATTGCGATTCCTGGCCGCCAGCTCCGACGTCAAACCCAACGATGTGCTCGTCACTTCGGGCCTGGACGGCGTCTACCCGCCCGGCCTGCCGGTAGGCAGGGTCGCTCGGCTCGAAGCGCCCGGCACGTCCAGTATCTTCGGCCGTGTGCTGGTTTCTCCTTCGGCCGCGGTCGACCGCCAGCGCCTGATGCTGGTTCTCCTGGTCGATCGAAGCGCCCTGCCCCCGCCCCCGCCCTCGCTGCCGGGCGCGTCCGTCGAAGGCCGCAAACGCAAGGCCGCCAAGTCCGATCCGTCATGAGTGTCCAGACCCGCCGATGATCCATGCCTCCCGCACCGAATACCTGCTGCTGCCGGCGAATCGGGCATTCATTGCCTTCACGCTGGCGCTGGGCTTCGCCCTGAATGTGCTGCCGTGGGGCCGAGTAACCTGGGTGCCCGATTTTCTTGCGCTGGTGCTGGTGTTCTGGAACATTCATCAGCCCCGCAAGGTGGGCATCGGCATCGCTTTTATGTTCGGGCTGCTGATGGACATCCATCAGTCCGCTCTGCTCGGCGAACACGCGCTGTTCTACAGCCTGCTCTCGTATGGCGCGATCGGTCTGCACCGCCGTGTCCCGTGGTTCGGCGTGCTCGGGCGCATGCTGCATGTGCTGCCGCTGCTGCTGGCGGCCCAGTGTGCGGCCCTGCTGGTGCGCGCGGCGGTCGGCAGCGGCTTCCCCGGCTGGGATTACCTGCTCGCGAGCTTCATCTCGGCGCTGCTCTGGCCGCTGACGGAATCTCTGCTGCTGGCCCCGCAGCGGCGCGCGATCGAGCGCGACGAGAACCGCCCGTTATAGACGCTCGCCGCCCGCCTGACATGCCGTTTCGCCCCCATGATTGAAGTCCGCGACGCCGAACTCGAGCTGCGCCGTATCCGCATCCGGCTGGGTCTGGCCTGGGTGCTGGTGCTCATCTGTTTTAGCCTGCTGGTCGGGCGCTTCGTCTGGCTGCAGGTGGTGCGCCATGAAGACTTCAATGCGCAGGCCGAAGACAACCGCATCGCCCTCGTGCCAGTGCCGCCGCAGCGCGGACTCATCTACGACCGCCAAGGCATGCTGCTGGCCGACAATCGGTCGGTCTACACACTGGAGATCATTCCCAATCAGGTCAGCGATCTGGAGCGCACGATCGACGGTCTGGCCACACTGCTGGAGATCGCGCCGCGCGACCGGCGCCGCTTCAAGCGCCTGCTCGACGACTCGCGCAACTGGGATTCGATCCCGATCCGCACTCGCCTGACTGACGAAGAACTGGCCAAGTTCTCGGTCGCGAAATTCCGCTTTCCCGGCGTCGAGATCCGAGCCCGTTCAGCGCGCACGTATCCGCAGGGCGAAAGCGCCGCGCACGTGATCGGCTACATCGGCCGCATCTCAGTCGACGACAAGCGCCGCCTCGAAGAAGCCGATCTGGCCTCCAATTACGCGGGCGCCAGCCATATGGGCAAGACCGGCGTCGAACTGTCTTACGAGTCAGCGCTGCATGGCACCGCCGGCGCCGAAGAGATCGAAGTCTCGGCTGGCGGTCGCACGGTGCGTTCGCTGTCGCGCACGCCGGCACAGCCAGGCAAGAACCTGATCCTGTCGATCGACCTGAAGCTGCAGCGCCTGGTCGAAGAGTGGTTCGGCGACCGGCGCGGCGCCCTGGTGGCGATCGAACCGGCCACCGGCGAGATCATCGCCTTCGTCTCCAAGCCCACCTTCGATCCCAACCTGTTCGTCGACGGAATAGATCCGCAGTCGTGGCAGGCTCTCAGTGAAGATCCGGACAAACCGCTGCTCAATCGGGCTCTGCGCGGCACCTACCCCCCCGGCTCCACCTACAAGCCGTTCATGGCGCTCGCCGCGCTGACCTCCGGCGCCCGTGCCCCGGAAACCCAGTACCCCGATCCCGGCTATTTTCAGCTCGGCGCGCATCGATTTCGCGACTCGGTGCCCAGCGGCCATGGCAGCGTAAACCTTCACAAGTCGATCGTCGTCTCGAGCGACACCTACTACTATCGGGCCGCCTACGACATGGGCGTGGACGCGATCCACGACTTCATGGTGCCCTGGGGATTCGGCCAGCTCACCGGCATCGATCTCGAGAATGAAATCACCGGAATTCTGCCGTCGAGCGCCTGGAAACTACGCCGCTTCAAGACGAAGTGGCTGCCCGGCGAAACGCCGTCGATCGGCATCGGCCAGGGCGCCAATGCGTTCACCATCCTGCAACTGGCCCACGCCACCGCAACCCTGGCCAACAACGGCCTGGTGATCAAGCCGCACCTGGTCAGCGCGATCGAAGATCCAGTCACCCGCAAACGGCAGGCGGTGGCATTGGCGCCGCCGCGGCAGATCGCACTGCGCCCCGAACACCTCGCGCTGGTCAGATCGGCGATGATCGACGTGAACCGATTCGGCACCAGCCGCGTCGCGTTCGCCGGCACCGAATATGCTGCGGCCGGCAAGACCGGCACCGCCCAGGTGATCGGCATCCGCCAGAACGAACGCTACGACGCCCGCCGGATCGCTGAGCGGCACCGCGACCACTCGCTCTACATGGCGTTCGCGCCGGCTGACACGCCGCGTCTGGCGGTGGCAGTGATTGTCGAAAACGGCGGATTCGGCGCTCAGGCGGCCGCGCCGATTGCGCGCAAGGTGTTCGACTACTACCTGCTCGGGCGACTGCCGAAAGAGGCCGCCGCAGCGATCGCAAAGCGCGGAGCAGCCGAGCCCGAGGCCGATCTGCGCGACGTGCCCGAGAGCGTCGACCCTGAACTCGTGCCCGTGCCTGCACCCGCCCCCGTGCCCGCCGCCGTGCCTGTACCCGTGCCCGTGCCCGCCCGCGTGCCTGTACCCGCCCGCGTGCCTGCACCCGCCCCCGTAGCGCCCACCGCAGGCGCCGCGCCGGGGCCGAGGCTCGCGCCATGAAAGGCCTGCTGCATCTGTGGTCCCGGGTGCGTCAGCATGTGCTGGTGTTCGATCCGACCCTGGCGCTGAGCATTGCGATGCTGATCGGCCTGAGCCTGGTCACGATGTATTCCGCCGCCTATGATTTCCCCGGCCGCTTCGATGGCCACCTGCGCAACATCTTCATCGCGTTCGCAGTGCTCTGGCTGGCGGCCAATCTGCCGCCGAACTGGATGATGCGATCGGCGCTGCCCCTGTACCTGCTCGGCCTCGCCCTGCTGGTCGCGGTGGCCCTGTTCGGCGATGTCTCCAAGGGCGCGCGCCGCTGGCTCAATCTCGGCTTCGGGCGAGTCCAGCCGTCCGAACTGCTCAAGATCGCCATGCCGCTGATGCTCGCCTGGTACTTCCAGAATCGTGAAGGTGCGCTGCGCTGGTTCGACTTCACGATCGCGGCCCTGCTGCTGCTGATCCCGGTCGGGCTGATCGCCCGCCAGCCCGATCTCGGCACCGCCCTGCTGGTGCTGGGCGCCGGCGGCTTCGTGATCTTCCTGGCCGGCCTGAGCTGGCGGGTGATCGCCGGCATCGGAATCGCCGCCGCCGCCGCGGCACCGCTGCTCTGGTCGCAGATGCACGACTACCAGCGCCAGCGCGTGCTCACCCTGATCGACCCCACTTCAGACCCGCTGGGCAAAGGCTTTCACATCATTCAATCGACCATCGCGGTCGGCTCCGGCGGCCTGTGGGGCAAGGGCTTCATGGAGGGTACCCAGACCCACTTGGAGTTCATTCCCGAACGAACAACCGACTTCATCTTCGCCGTTTACTCCGAAGAATTCGGACTCGTCGGCAACCTGGTTCTGGTCACGCTGTACCTGGTGCTGGTGGGTCGTGGCATGGTCATCGCGGCACAGGCCGCCAACGAATTCATGCGGCTTCTGGCGGGCTCCATCACGCTGATTTTTTTCACCTACGCCTTCGTCAACATGGGCATGGTCTCGGGCATCCTGCCGGTGGTGGGTGTACCTCTGCCGTTCATGTCGTACGGCGGTACCGCGATGGTCACGCTGGCGCTGGGCGCCGGCATGCTGATGAGCATCCATCGCCACCGCAAGTCGATGCAGAGCTAGGGGCTGTCGAAGTTGAATCCTGCCCGCGTGGATTCAACTTCGACAGCCTCCAGGCATCGCGAAGTCCCCACGCTTTCCAGGGCTTAGATTGCCGCGCGACCGTCGCTGGCACTATCATCGGTTCAGTTTCGGGGAGTAGCTTCGAGCCGTTAATTCCGCTCGCGTTCATGTCGTCAATTCGGAGCCTTCGGGCTCCCGGCATGATCACAGGTCAGATCGACCTGCTAGCAAGACCGGTGCTTCCACAGCACGGTCATTCCTCAGAGAACCCGTGCCTGGTGATCCACCCCACCACGGAGTTCCTGATGAACATTGCCCCCTTCCAGACGCATCCGCTGAGGAGCCGCTTGCTGGTTTTCCTCGCTGCCGCGGCGCTTCTCTGGGGGCTCGGTCACGCCCGTGCCGACGCCCAGGTCATGTGGCCCCAATACACGCTCGAATCGCTGCTCGAGCGGGCTCGACGCGAGAGCCCGGCCCTGGCCACCAGCCGTGCCGGCGAACTGGCCGCGCGCGCTGGGGTCATCACCGCGCGGGCGCTGCCCAACCCCGAGATTGCACTCGATCCCGGCCGCTTGAGCCCGCGACGGGTGGGCGAGAGCGGCGGCGCCAGCATCGCCCTGTCGGTGATCGCACCCATCGAGTCGCCGTGGCTGCGCGAGGCCCGGGTGCAGCGGGCCGGTGCGCGCATCGAACTCGCGCAGGCGGAAACCGGCGCGCTGCAATCAAACTTGAACGCCGCGATCCGCGACCGCTTCTTCGATCTGCTGCGACTGCGCAGCGAGCAGCAGGCGCTCCTGGAAGACCTGCAGCTGACCGAACAGATCCTCGACCGCATCGAGGTCAGGGTGCGCGTCGGCGAGGCGCCTCGGTTCGACTCTCTGCGGGCTGAAGGCGAGGTGGCGGTTGTGCGCAAGAACCTGGAATCCACCCGCCTGCGGATCCGCCAGGCGAGGCTCGCGCTGCGCCAGCTGGTCAGCCCGTCCCTCGAAGCCGACTTCGACATCAGCGTGACTGCCGATGACACGCGAGTGCTCTCCGAGACCGACTACTTCGCGCTGAAGTACGCGGTTGTCGAGCGCAATCCCGACGTCCTGGTCGCGCGCCAGAATCTGCAGGGCGTGGAGAAGCAGATCGAACTCGAGCGACAGCAGATTCTGCCGCAGCTGTCGCTGCGGGTGTCGCACGAACGCGACCCCTCGGCGCAGCTGACCCGTCTGGGCGCGCAGATCACGATCCCACTGCTGAACCGCCGCGAGGGGCCGATCGCCGAGGCTCGTGCCGAAACCGAGCGCGCGCGGCTTGCGCTCGAACAGCGTCGCTTCGACGCCGACGCTTCTTTCGAAGGCGCCTGGCAGGCCTACGGCGCGACGCTATCGCAGGTGCAGGCAATCGAGGGCGGCATTCTGGAACGATCGCGCCGGGTGCTGGCGATCGCCGAGGCCGCCTATCGCCTCGGTGAACGCGGCATTCTCGAATACCTCGACGCGCAGCGCCAATTCAGACTCGTGCGCAATGAACTGCTGACCGCCCGCTTCGAACTGCAGCGCGCGCGGACCGATCTCGAACGACTCGCCGGACGATGACCATCATGAATCACACGGCCCAAACCACTTCCTCACTCAAGCTGACGTTCACCCTGCTGGTCGCACTGCCGATCGCGCTGCTGACCGGGTGCGGCGAACGCGGCACAGACCCCGCCGCCAACCCGCCGCCCAAAACAACGGCCACCGCAAGCCGCACTGGCCCGGACACGCTGACCGTCACCGTCGATGCCGAACTGGCCAAACGGCTCAAGGTCGGCCCGATCATCACCAGCAAAGTCGCGGACACCATCCGGATCGCCGGGCGACTCGAGGCCAATCAATACCGCAGCTCCCGCATCGGCGCCCCGATCACCGGTCGACTGACTCAGATCGATGCGCAGGTCGGTCAGATCGTGCGCCAGGGTCAGGTGCTGGCGGAGATCAACAGCCCCGAACTCGCTCAGGCGCAATTAGGCTTCCTGCGCGCCCACTCGCAACAGCAGCTGCATTCACGCGCCGTCGAACGCGCACAACTGCTGCTCGATGCCGACGTGATCGGCTCGGCCGAACTGCAACGCCGGCAAAGCGAGCTGACCGTCGCCGCGGCCGAGAAACGCGCCTCGTCGGACCAACTGCGCGCCCTCGGGTTATCAGCCGAGCGGGTACGACAGCTGGAGGAGACTGGCCAGATTCACCAGACCGCCGCGATCACCGCCACCCTGGGCGGCACGGTCATCGATCGCAAGGTGGCCCAGGGCCAGGTGGTCAACCCCACCGACGTGCTGTTCGTGATCTCGGACCTGACCGCCTTGTGGGCGGCCGCGGAAGTTCCCGAGCAGGACGCGCAGTTCGTCAAGCTCGGGCAGCGGGTTCAGATCGAGGTGCCAGCGCTGGACAACGAGCGCTTCGCAGGCAAGGTCGCTTTCGTCGCAGACGTCGTCAACCCGGAGACACGAACGGTGCGGGTCGGCGTCGATCTGGAGAACAAGGCGCAGCGGTTCAAGCCCTCGATGCTGATCACGATGCTGGTCGAAGGGCGGCAGAGCGAACGCCAGGTCGTGCCGGCCAGCGCAGTGGTTCGCGAAGGCAACATCGACCACCTGTTCGTCCAGGTGCGGCCCGGATTGCACCGCCTGACCCCGGTGGAGGTCGGTCCCGAACGCGACGGCATGCGCAGCCTGCTCAAGGCTCTTCCAGACTCGACAACCGTGGTTCTCGACGGTGCCTTCCATCTGAACAACGCCCGAGCGCAACGTGCGCTCGACGGTAAATAAGGGGCGCCCGACATGATCCGTTCACTGATCGCCTGGGCGCTCAAGCAGCGCGTGGTGATGGTGGTGCTCACGCTCGTGATCGCGGCCTTCGGCGCGTTCGGGCTGCGCAGCTTGTCGGTCGACGCGTTTCCCGACGTCACCAATGTCCAGGTGCAGATCGCCACCGAAGCGCCCGGCCGCCCGCCCGAAGAAGTTGAACGCTTCGTCACCGTGCCGGTCGAAATCGCGATGCGCGGCATCCCAGGGCTGGTCGAGATGCGCTCGCTGAACCGCAACGGCCTGTCGCTGATCACGCTGGTCTTCACCGACGCCACCGATGTCTACTTCGCGCGCCAGGTGGTGCTGGAACGGCTGATCGAAGTCGGCCAGCGCATGCCCGACGGGGTCACGCCCATACTCGGACCGGTATCGACCGGCCTTGGTGAGGTCTATCAGTACACGTTGGAGCATCCGTCGGACGGCACACGTCCGCTGACGGTGGCCGAGTTGAAACAGCGTCGCGACATCCAGGACTGGATCGTGCGCCCGCTGCTGCGTTCGGTGCCTGGCGTGGCGGAGATCAATTCCCAGGGCGGCTACGTGCGCCAGTATCAGGTGGTGGCCAATCCGGAGCGCCTGCGCTACTACGGTTTCACGGTGCGCGACCTGCATACCGCGCTCGCGCGCAACAACGCGAACTCGTCTGGCGGCGCGCTGCCGGTGAAGGCCGAGCAGTACCTGATCCGGGGCACCGGCCTGATCTCTTCGCTCGACGATATCCGCAACATCGTGCTGCGCGAAGTGCGCGGCATTCCGGTCTACGTCAAGGATGTGGCCGATGTCCGCTTCGGCGAAGAAGTGCGGCGCGGCGCCATCATCAAGGACGGCGTCACCGAGGCAGTGGCCGGGATCATCCTGATGCAGCGCGGCGGCAACGCGCGCGATGTGGTCGGGCAGATCAAGAAAGAGGTCAAGCGAATCAACACCGGCAATACGCTGCCTGGTGGCTTGAAGATCGTGCCCTTCTACGACCGCACTGACCTCGTCGATGCGGCGCTGCTCACGGTGGGCAAGGTGCTGCTCGAAGGCGTGATCCTGGTGGTGATCATCCTGTTCGTCTTCCTGGGTGATGTGCGATCGAGCCTGATCGTGGTCTGCACGCTGGTGCTCACCCCGCTGATCACCTTCCTGATCATGGGCGAGTTCGGCTTATCGGCGAATCTGATGTCGCTCGGCGGCCTGGCGATCGCGATCGGCCTGATGGTCGATGGTTCGGTGGTCGTGGTCGAAAACGCCTACGCCCGGCTCGGTCACGCACGCATCACTGCGGACTTGCGAAAAGAGCACTACATTCTCGAGGCTGCCTCGGAAGTCGGCAAGCCGGTGCTCTACGGCATCGGCATCATCATTCTTGTTTTCCTGCCGCTGCTGTCGCTGCAGGGCATGGAAGGCAAGATGTTCGCGCCGCTGGCGATGACCATCGCGATCGCGCTGGCAGTCTCCCTGCTGCTGTCGTTCACCCTTACCCCGGCACTGTGCTCCTACATTCTCAAGGGCGGCAGCGAAGAAGACACCTGGCTGCTGCGTCAGATGAAGGGCCCATACCTGCGTGCGCTCGACTGGTGCCTGGCCAACAGCCGCAAGGTGATCGCCGGTTCGATCGGCCTGATGGCCACCGCGGTTATCTGTGCCGGCCTGCTCGGCACCTCGTTCATACCGACCATGCAGGAGGGCTCGCTCACGCCGGTGATCGTGAGGGTGCCCAAGATCTCGCTGGATGAATCGCTGAAGCTCGAATTCGAGGCCATGGCGGCGATCGCCACCGTGCCGGGCGTAGGCAAAGTGATGTCGCGCCTGGGCGGCGGCGAGTCGCCTGCTGACCCTGGCCTGCCGCATGAATCGGATCCGATCGTCACGCTCAAACCGCGTGCCGAATGGCCCCGCGGCTGGACCCAGAACGACATCGCCAACGCCATCCGCGAGAAGCTCAAGTTTCTGCCTGGCGTCGAAGTCTCGATCAGCCAGCCGATCGCCGCGCGGGTCGACGAGATGGTTTCAGGCGTGCGCTCGCAGGTGGCCATCAAGGTCTTTGGCGACGACCTCAGCGTGCTGCGCGACAAGGGCGACGCGATCGCCAAGGTGCTCTCGTCGCTGCCCGGCACCACCGACCTGCGGGTCGAGCGCGTCACTGGCCAGAACTATCTGACAGTGCGGATCGACCGTGATGCGATCGCGCGCTTCGGCCTGAACGTCGAGGACGTCAACGACCTGATCGAAACCGCGGTGCGCGGCAAGGTAGCCTCGGTGATCTATGAAGGCGAACGCCGCTACGATCTCTTCGTACGCTACCCTGAAGCCTATCGCGGCAACGTCGAGTCGGTCTCGAACCTGCTGCTGCGATCAGCCACCGGCGCGGTGGTCGCATTGAAGGACATCGCCGAGATCAAGGTGCTGGATGGGCCACCGCAGATTTCACGCGAAGACGGCCAGCGGCGACTGGTCGTCGGCGCCAACGTGCAGGGGCTGGACCTGGGCCGCTATGTGGCACAAGCGCAATCGCGGATCGCGGCCGAAGTGCCGCTGCCGCCCGGTTACCGTCTGGAGTGGGGCGGTCAGTTCGAGAACATGGAGCGCGCGATCAAGCGTCTGTCGGTGATCATCCCGATCACCATCGCCGCGATCTTCTTTCTGCTGTTCCTGCTGTTCGACTCGGTACGCCAGGCCGCGCTGATCATCACCGTGTTGCCGCTGGCGGCGATCGGCGGGGTGTTCGGGCTGCTGGCCGCCGGCGAAGATCTTTCGGTGCCGGCGGCGGTCGGGTTCATCAACCTGTGGGGCATCGCGGTACTGAACGGCGTCGTGCTGATCAGCCAATTCCGAACGCTGCTCGACAACGGCGAGAACCTGCAGCGCGCGATTCGCGAAGGCTGCGAGCATCGGTTCCGACCGGTGATGATGACCGCCACCGCGGCGATGCTGGCCCTGGTGCCGATGCTGTTCTCCGACGGCCCCGGTTCGGAAGTCACGCGCCCGCTGGCGGTGGTGGTGATCGGCGGACTCATCACCTCGACCAGCCTTACACTGCTGGTCTTGCCCGTGCTCTATGGCCTGTTCGGCGAATCGAAGGCGGCGCTGCAGGCCGAATCGTCGCAGACCGAATCGTCGCAGACCGAATTGACGCAACTCGTCGTTCCCGCATCCCCGAGGCCACTGTGATTCCAGCCGACCCGACCACAGGCGCCCTGGTCGAAATGCTCACCCCGCTGGCCGCGCCAATGGCCCCTCCCGCGGCGTGCGAACTGGCCGCCGACTGGTGGCCGGGCTGGCTGACGATCACCGCACAGCACGCCGCGCCCGCAGCCCGCGCGATCATCGGCGGCGCCCTGGCCGATCGCGCCGCCTGGGTGTTCGCGGCTGGTTACCAGGCCGCGGTACGCGCGCTCCTGCGCGGCCAGCCCGACGTGGTGCCGCCAACAGCGATGAGCGCCTTCTGCGTCACCGAAGAAACCGGCAACCGGCCCGCCGACATCAAATGCCGGCTCGAACCGACACCGTCCGGCTATCGCCTGTTCGGCGCCAAACGCTGGGCAACCCTCGGCCCGGCAAGCAATGTTCTGCTGGTCGCCGCGCGCCTGCCGCCGCACGATGCGGCACGTCCGCAACTGCGCATGGTGCGGGTCAGCACCGATGCGCCTGGCGTCACGATCACGATGATGCCGCCCACCCGATTCATCCCCGAGGTGCCGCACGCGAGACTGACCTTCGACGGGGTGGAACTCGCCAGCACCGACGTTCTCCCCGGCGATGGCTACGAACACTATGTGAAGCCGTTTCGTACGCTCGAAGACATCCATCTCACCGTTGCGGTGCTGGCCTATCTGCTGGCCGAAGCAGGCCGGCGCCAGTGGCCGGCCGGCTGGCGCGAGCGGGCGCTGTTCAGCCTGCTGGGGTTCGAGACCCTGAGCCGGCTCGACCCGGCTGGGCCCCTCACGCACCTGATGTTGACCGGCGCGCTGGCCGGCAGCGATCGCCTGATCGAAGAGGCGCATCCGTTGTGGGCCTTGACGCCCGACGAGCCGACGAGCCAGCGCTGGGTGCGCGACGCGAGCTTGTTCGGGGTTGCGTCGGGCGTGCGCAAGCAGCGAGCCCTGCGTGCCTGGGAACGCCTGGCCGCGGGCTGACCGAAAAGCTGCCGCGGCGGGCCCTTTTCATGGATCAGGCCCGCCTGCATGAACACCACCCGATCGGCTCCGTTGCGTGCAAAGCTCATCTCGTGGGTCACCATCAGCAGTGTCATTGCCTCATCGGCCAGTGACGGGACCACCTGCAGCGCTTCGCCGATCAGCGCTGATCGGGCCGGGCATCGAATTTATCGGCCAACTCGGAGCCGGTCTTCGAGCAGTACGTGATGGGCTTGATCGGCATCACCAGGCTGAAACGACAATGCCAGCCCGCGTCTGAATCGGCCTTGCCGCCTGACTCAGTCGCCGCAGACCTTCAGCATCAGCTTGCCGATGTGTTCGGAGGATTCCATCCGGCGATGGGCATCGGCGGCCTGGTTCAGGTCGAACACCTGATTGATCACCGGCAGCATGCGGCCCTGCTCCAGATGCGGCCATATCTTGGCCCGCAACTCGCCGGCGAGACGTGCCTTGTCGGCGCCGGGGCGGGCGCGCAAAGTGGAGCCGGTGAAGGTCAGGCGCTTGAGCATCAGGGGCATCCAGTCGATCTCGACCTTGGACGTCTGCAGAAACGCGATCTGCACCAGACGCCCCTCGAGCGCCATGCATTTCAGGTTGCGCGCCATGTAATCGCCGCCCACCATATCGAGGATCTCGTCGACACCGCGGCCATTGGTGAGCCGAGTGATCTCGGCAACGAAATCATGGGTGCGGTAGTTGATCGCGTGATCAGCACCGAGGTCCTGCACGCAGGCGCGCGCCTTTTCGTCGTTGCCCACCGTGACATACACGGTGGCGCCCCAGGCTTTGGCCATCTGGATGGCGGTGGTGCCGATGCCCGACGAGCCGCCATGGATCAGCAGGGTATCGCCCTTGGCCAGCCGGCCGCGCTCGAACACATTGGCCCAGACGGTGAAATAGGTCTCGGGCAGCGCTGCAGCCTGCAGCATCGACAGGCCCGCAGGCACCGGCAGCACCTGTCCCGCGGGTACGGTCACGTACTCGGCATAACCGCCGCCGTTGGTGAGCGCGCAGACTTTGTCGCCGACAGTCAGGCCGCCAGCCGATGCACCGACCGCTGCAATCACACCAGACACCTCGAGGCCGAGCACCGGCGAGGCACCCGCCGGGGGCGGATAGTTGCCGCTGCGCTGCAGGACGTCAGGGCGATTGACGCCGGCGTATGAAACGCGGATCAGCACCTCGTCGGCGCCTGGCGTGGGCAATGGCCCCTGCTTGACCACCAGCACGTCAGGCGAGCCACCGCGCCCATGGTCGATGAAGCGCATCTCGGTAGGCAGCGCGGACAAATTCTGATTGCTCATTCGGGACTCCAGGGCGGGATCTTTATACTCTCGGCTTCTTTTAGCCCGAAGCATTGGGCTTCGTTCAACCCTCAAGCATATCGGAGTAAGACGACATGAGTTCGGTGATGGTGTTCGAGCCGGGGGGCTATGCCTTCCAACGGGGCGGTGCGCCCTATTCGCAAGGCGTCATCGCGATGCCCGGTTTTGCAATCGTGCGGACCCGGCTGACGCGGCCGCTGCCGGTGGCCAAGGGCTTCAGCGCCATCGCCAGCCACCTGAAGTCGCAGGGACGCCCGCTCGCGGCCCTGTGCGGCGCCGAGCTGCGCTCGCCGCAGCCCTTCAGCCTCGATGGATTCCGCGACTTCAACGCCGGCTACATTTCTGTGCTCGAAAACTGGGGTCTCTACAAGGACGGCATCAACCCGGTGGCGCGCAGCAACGTCTGCCCGGCATTCAACCCGCCTGCAGAACCCTGTTTCCACGCCTTCAGCTACACCGTGCCGGCAGGCAACGTGCCGGCCGCAGGCAACGTGCCGGCCGCAGGCAATGTGGCGGCCGCAGGCAATGCTGCCGCGGCCGCCGCGCCGCGCACATTCGTGATCGCGGGCAGCGGCGAATGGCCCGAAGATCAGCCGTTCCCCGAAAGTATCGTGGCGCGTGGCGATGTGTCGGCGCAAGGCATGGCGCGCAAGGTCGAATACGTGCTGCGCACCATGCGCGAACGCGCGGCTGCGTTGGCGGCCGACTGGTCGATGGTCACCGCCGTGCAGGTCTACACCGTGCACGATTTCCACGGACTGCTCGCCACGCATTTTGCGGTGGCCGGTCTGGTCGACGTCGGACTCACCTGGCAGATCTGCCGTCCGCCGATTCTCGAGCTCGAGTTCGAGATGGATCTGCGCAGCGTCGCCACCGAACGCATGCTGCTGGTGCGCTGATGAAGTCTTCCGATTCGCACGCCCTGCCGCCCGATCCGCTATCCGCATCCGCGGCCGTGGATGACACGCCGGCATTGGCGACGCCAGCCGGCTTCATCGTCATGCGCATGCCGGCCAACCCGTTCATCGACGGCATCGGCCCGTTGTACGGACGCCTGGACGGCGAGCGTTTTGTCCTCGGCATCCGGGTCGAGAAGCGCCACTGCAATCCCGGCGGCACCTGCCACGGCGGCATGATCATGACGCTGTCAGACATGCTGCTGCTGATGGGCAGCAATATTGAAGGGCGTGTGAACCGCTACTTCACCACCGTCAATGTCACCTGCGATTTTATTGCGCCAGCCCCGCTCGGCTCGTGGATAGAGGGACGCATGCAGGTGCTGCGGGTAGCCAGGAGCCTGGTGTTCTCGCAGGGTCTGTTCACGGTGGGCGAGACCATCATTGCCCGCGCCAATGGCATCTTGAAGCCGATCAGCGAACCAGACCCGCGCTACGACGGACGCCGGTACTTCACCGGCTGACGACCGCGGCTGCGGCGCTCGCGCCCAAGGCTGCCTGCCTGGACTCTGAGCAGCCGTGTCGAGCGGCCATCGCGGCACGGCGCTCGATTCAAGTCCGACTGCTGCCCAAGCCTTTGCCGCCTCGCATCCGATCGAGGAAGGCGCCCAGGATGCCCTTCGGCATGTAGATGATGAACAAGATGAGCAGGAGGCCATAAATAGTGATGTCCACGCCCAGCACATCGTTGCCGATCAGCACACGAAGACCTTCCGAGAGCACCAGCAGGAAGATCGCCCCGACCGCCGGCCCGAGCATCACGAACATGCCGCCCGCGATGACGCCAAACACCATCTGCAGCGAGATGCCGATGCCCGACACCGTCTCGGGGTTCACATACAACTGGTATTGCGCATAGAGCACGCCGCCCACGCAGGTCATGGCGGCCGACAGCAACGTGACGCTGAGCTTGGCACGCGAGACATTGATACCGATCGAAGCAGCCGCGTCTTCCTCCTCGCTGATCGCCTCGAGAGCCAGGCGATTCATGCTGCGATCGACCCGGTGCCAGACGAACAGGGCAATCAGGAAGCAGGCCAGCATCAGGTAGAACCAGACTACCTTGCTGGAAAACTGCATCGCGCCAACCGACCAGGCCACACCGTCGGACAACGCCGATTTTGGCGTCACGCCAAGAGAACCGCCGGTGTAGTCGCGCAGCCCGACAATGATCAGCCGCGTGACCTCCGACAGCGCCAGCGTCACCAGCGCGAAATAGTGCCCGACGATCTTGAACCGGAAACACGGGTAGCCGATAACAAACGCAACCACCAGCGTGATCGCGATAGCGACGAGGGTGCCGATCCAGGGCGAGATTCCGAACAGATTCCACAGCAGCACCGCCGTGTAAGCGCCGATGCCCAGGAATGCGCCATGACCGAAGCTGACCAGGCCGAGGCGGCCCATGATCGACCAGCTGGTGTAGATGAAGGCCCACAACAGGCCCATCACCATCAGGTGAAGCGGATAGTTGCCGACGCCGCTGAACGGCACGATCAGCGCCAGCGCGAGAAGAACCAGAGCGAAATTGCGCATGGTCAGCGCCGCTTCGACAGAAGCCCTTCGGGCTTCCAAAACATCGTCATGATGAAGAACACGAAGGCAATCACGTATCCCCACTCCAGTTGCAGGAAAAAGCCGCCCACCGATATGAACTGCGCGAACAGGAATGCCGCCGCGAACCCGCCGACCAGGTTGCCCAGGCCACCGAGCACGCAGATCAGGAAAGTGAGCGGCCCGAACGACAACCCGATCGCCGGGTGCACATCGTATTGCAGCACCAGCAGGCAGGCGGCCAGTCCGGCCAGCCCACCGCCCATCGCCGAGGTCAGCAGATAGACGCGGCTGGCGTTGACCCCCATCAGCGGCATGATTGCCCGGTCCTGGCTGATCGCGCGGATGGCGGTGCCCATATAGGTGCGATTGAGGAACAGGTAGGTGGCCGCGATCGCAACGGCAGCGACCACGAAGGCAATCATCCGCGACATCGAAAAACTCATGTCGCCAATGCCCACACCCGGCAGACGTACACCGATGCTGCGAAACTCGACCCCGAACAGCACGGTGGCCACCGCCTGCAGCAGGAACAGCACGCCCCCGGTCACCAGCAGCTGGTTGATCGGCTCGGCATTGAGCACTGGCCGGACGATGAAGTGATGCATCGCCGCGCCCAGCACCGCCACGAAGGCAATGGCGGTCGGGAAGGCGAGGTAGAGCGGCAGGCCCTGCACCGAATGCAGCCACCAGATCGCGTACATGCCGACCATGATGAGTTCGGCGTAGCAGATCCAGACCACGTCGATCACACCGAAAATGAGGTTCAGGCCGAGCGACAACAACGCCAGCAGCCCCCCGAGGAGGAGGCCATTGAGGACGGCCTCCAGGAGATAGATATCGAAGATCTGGTCCACGCTGCGCCTTACTCTTAGACGCCCAGATAGGCGCGTCGGATGTCGTCGCTGGCCAGCAGTTCAGCTGCCGGCCCGCTGGCGCGGATGCGCCCAATCTCGAGCAGATAGGCCCGGTCCACGACCTTGAGCACCTGCTGGACGTTCTGCTCCACGATCAGCACTGTGTAGCCCTCGGCACTCATTTTTCGGATGACCTCGAAGATCGACTGCACGATCACCGGCGCCAGCCCGGCCGAAGGCTCATCGAGCAGCAGCAGCTTCGGGCCGCTCATCAGCGCTCTGCCGATCGCGCACATCTGCTGCTCGCCGCCGGACATCGTGCCCGCCAGCTGCAGGCGACGCTCTTTCATGCGCGGGAACAGCGAATAGACCATCTCGAGGCGCTGAGCGAATTTCGCCCTGGCGGCGGGCAGGAAGGCGCCCATCTTCAGGTTGTCTTCGACCGTGAGCCGCGGAAACAGCCGTCGGCCTTCGGGCACCTGCGCGACGCCCAGCGAAATGACCTCATGCGCGGGCCGATCGTTGTAACGCACGCCCTCCATGAAGAGTTCGCCCGATCGCGATTCGATCAGCTTGGAGATCACCCGCAGCAGCGTGGTCTTGCCGGCGCCGTTCGGTCCGATGACCGCGACCGATTCGCCGGCTCTGACCTCCAGCGAGACATCGAACAGCGCCGGAAAGCTGCCGTAACCGGCTGAGATGTTCTTGAGTTGCAGCATCGATGTCATACGCCGCGCGCCTTCACCTGCTGTTGGACCGCATCGGCGTCGGTACCGAGGTAGACCTCGATCACTTTGGGGTCATGCGCGATATCGGTGGGTTTGCCCTGGGCGATCAGTTCGCCGTGATCGAGCACGATGCACCGGTCGATCACCCGCATCAGGACACCCATGATGTGCTCGACCCAGATAATGGTGATGCCTCGTTCGTCGCGAATCCGGCGCAGCATGTCGGCCGCCTGGTTCATTTCGGTCTCGTCCAGACCGCCCAGGCTTTCGTCGGCCAGCAGCACCTTCGGGTGGGTGGCCAGCGCACGCGCCATTTCGAGCTTCTTCAGCCCGGCGGCGCCCAGGCCATCGACCCGCGCACCGGCTTCGGTGGGCAGTCCGATCAGGTTCAAGGCATCGATTGCACGTTTTTCGGCTTCGCCGCGCGAGATGCGCTCGGTGCTGCCATAAAACGCCGCGACCGTCGCGTTCTCGAGAATCGAGAGCTTGCGGAAGGGTCGAGGAATCTGAAAAGTGCGCGCAAGCCCACGGCGACAGATCTCGCTCGGGGGCAGGCCCCCGATCTCGATGCCGTCGAACTTGACAGATCCTTCGGTCGGCGCGTACAGGCCGGCAATCACATTGAAGATCGTACTCTTGCCCGAGCCGTTAGGCCCGATCAGCCCGAGGATCTCGCCTCGGGCGACGTCGAACGACACTTCATTGACCGCCGCGAACCCGCCGAACCGCTTGGTGAGGCGGCTGACTGAGAGCATGGACGGAGATCTTCAGGGTGCGAAGCTGTGACCGCGCGGCAGCGGCAGAACCGGATCTTTCGTCTTGACGGCAGTGGGCCAGACAATGAAGGTGTCCTGGCCGTTGTACTGCATCACCACCGGCGAGGCACGCTCGTTTTGGCCGGCCATGGCGTTGCCCGGCGGGAAGAACTTCACGCCGTAACCCTGGATGGTGCCACCGGCAGGAATGTCGGTTTCCAGGGCAGCCTTGCGCAGCGCCTCGGAGTCGACACCACCGTGGTTCTTGATCGCGCGCGGCAGCACGTCGGTGAAGAAGATCCAGCTCTGGTTGAAGCCCATCGACAAGTGCGGCGGCACCTCGTCGCTCTTCACATCCAACTTGTAACGCCGAATCATTTCCTTGGTGACATCGCCCAGGCCAGGCGCCAGGGTTTTGGGGTCCAGCAGTTGGGCGGCCACCGGGTCGACGTTGTAGAGCAGGTTGGCGTCTTCTTTGAAGGTGGCATAGAGCTTGTCGAACTGACCATAACCCGCGCCGTGGCCGATCAGCGCCGACCACTTCAGACCTTGCTCCTTGGCCTGGCGCAGGAACAGCGTGATGTCCGGGTTGTAGCCGGTGTGCAAGATGACATCGACCCGGGCACGCTTGAGCTTGGTGACCAGCGGCGAGAGGTCGGGCGCGGTGGCCGCGTAACCTTCTTTCATCGCGATCTGGATACCGTGCCCTTTGCACGCGCTCTCGTTGCCGGAAGCCACGCCGGTGCCGTAGGGGCCGTCTTCGTGGATGATCGCGACCTTCAGATCCTTTGGATCCTTGCCGAGCCGCGCCTTAGCGTGTTCGGCCAGGAAATGGCAAGAGGAATGACCCAGCTGGTCGCCATGAATCTGGGCCCGGAACACGTACTTCAGGTTTTTGTCCCGAAACACATTGGAAGCGACACAGATGTTGGCCCAGAAGAACCGCTTGGCGGCATCGGCCTTCGCCACCAGGGGCACGCAGTGTGCGGACGAGAACACGCCCATCAGCATGTCGACTTTTTCTTGTTCGATGAGGCGGGTGGCTTCGTTGATCGCCACTTCGGCCTTTGACTGGGCATCGACATAGATCGGCTTGATCTTGTAGCCGCCGACGCCGCCGCGCTCGTTGATCATGTCGATCGCATACTT